>DASWJA010000104.1:0-4367 GCA_036397375.1 Candidatus Limnocylindria bacterium | reverse complement strand
GGCTACTGCGTCAAGTGCAAGACCAAGCGGACCATGTTGAATGACCGCAAGATCACGATGAAGAACGGCAAGCCCGCGACGCAGGGCACCTGCCCGGTGTGCGGCACCAAGATGTTCAAGATCGGGGGCTGAGCGCGGGATTCGGTCGGTCGGGCGGCCGACCTGGGCCGCCCGCCAACGTCAAACGCCTCACCGGCCGCCGAGCCAGGCTCGGCGGCCGTTCTGTACCCGGCCGGTAGAATGACGCCAGTGCACGCCGGGAATCTGGGGCCGATTCTGGCCATCGACCTCGGCGGCAGCCGGATCCGCGTAGCCCATCTGAGTTCCGACCTGACGGTCGCCCACCGCGAGGTGATCCCGACCATGCCCGCGCTCGGTGTCGAGGACGCCCTCGACCGCATCACGACGCTGGCCCGCACGGTGCGCGCCGTGGCCGAGGCTGCCGGCGACGACGCACCCACAGCGATCGGCATCTCATCGCCCGGACCACTCGACCCCTGGCGCGGCATCATCCACCAGGCTCCGAACCTGCCCGGCTGGGTGGAGGTGCCAATCGCCGATCGGCTGTCCGCCGCGTTGGACCTGCCCGCCACCCTCGAGCGCGACACGAACGTTGCCCTCTTGGCCGAGTGGCGCCACGGGGCGGCGGCCGGAGTGGACCACGCGGTGTACGTGACCGTATCGACGGGGATAGGCGGCGCGGCGGTGGTCGACGGGCGCCTGCTCCACGGGCCGGATGGCACGGCCGGCGAGGTCGGGCACCTGACGGTGGACCTGGACGGGCCCCCGGACGGGGAGGGCGCTCCCGGTCACGTGGAGGGCATCGCGTCTGGAGCGGCCCTTGCTCGAGACGGCGCCGCCCTGCTCGCCCGCGGCGAGGCGCCCCGCCTGGCGGAGCTCGTGAACCGCGGCGGCACCGTGGACGCGGCGGCGGTGTGCGCCGCCGCCGACGCCGGCGACGAGGGCTGCCGCTCCCTGCTCGACCGCGCCTGGAGCGCCATCGGCGCCATGTGCGCCGGGCTGGTCAACGTCCTCAACCCGGAGGTCCTGGTCCTGGGCGGGGCCATCGCCGACCACCGCCCGGAACTTCACGACGTGGTCCGGGCCGAGATCGGGCGCCGCGCATTCGCCATTCCCGCCGCCCGCGCGCGGCTCACCGCCCCGCACTTCGGCGATGACGTGTCGCTGGTCGGCTGCTGGGCGCTCATTCACGAGATGGAGGCTCGACGACCCCGATGACCACCCGCATCGCGATCAATGGCTTCGGCCGCATCGGCCGTCAGACCCTGCGCGCCGTCCTGGAGCGCCACCCGGATGACCTCGAGGTCGTGGCTGTCAACGACCTGGCTCCCACCGCCACCAACGCCCACCTGTTCCGTTACGACTCGACCTACGGCCGCTACCCGGGCAGCGTGGAAGAGGGCGACGGCGAGATCGTGGTCGACGGGCGCCACATCCGCACCTACTCCGAGAAGGATCCGACCGGCCTGCCGTGGGGCGAGCTGGGGATCCAAATCGTGGTCGAGTCCACCGGCGTCTTCACCGATGCCGAGAAGGCGCATGCCCATATCGACGCCGGCGCCCGCAAGGTCCTCATCACCGCCCCGGCGCGCAACGAGGACATGACGGTGGTCCTGGGGGTCAACGAGACGCGGTACGACCCCGCCCGCCACCACGTGGTCAGCAACGCCTCGTGCACGACCAACGGGCTGGCCCTGCCGGCCAAGGTCATCTTCGACACCTTCGGCATCGAGCACGGGCTCATGACCACGGTCCACTCGTACACGAACGACCAGCCCGTCCTCGACGTGGTCCACAAGGACCTGCGCCGCGCGCGCTCCGCGGGTCAGAACATCATCCCCACCACCACCGGCGCGGCGCGCGCCCTGGCTCTGGTCATCCCCGAGCTGAAGGGCCGCTTCGACGGCTATGCCCTGCGCGTTCCGACCGCAACCGTGAGCGTCATCGACTTCGTGGCCCAGACCACGCGCCCGGTGACCGCCGAAATGGCCAACGCGGCGTTCCGCGCGGCGGCGGAAGGCCCTCTCAAGGGCCTGTTGGACTACACCGAGGAGCCGCTGGTCAGCATGGACTTCAAGGGCGACGACCACTCGTCCATCGTCGATGGTGCCTTGACCCTGGTCACCGGGGATCGGCTCCTCAAGGTCGTCGCCTGGTATGACAACGAGTGGGGATACAGCTGTCGCGTGGCCGACCTGGCCGCCTTCATCGGCGCTCGCCTGTGACGGTCGCCCGGTTCCGACCGCTCCACAAGCAGACCGTCCGCGACGTCGACGTCCGCGGCAAGCGCGTGTTCCTTCGCTCGGACCTGAACGTACCGATCGATGACGGCCGAATCACCGACGACACCCGGATCCGGGCCAGCCTCCCCACCCTGATCCACCTCCTCGAGCAGGGCGCCACCGTGATCCTGGCCAGCCACCTCGGCCGGCCGCACGGCAAGGTCAACGACGCCTATCGGCTCAAGCCGGTGGCGGACCGGCTCAGCCAGCTACTGCGGCGCCAGGTGAAGATGACCGGTGATGCGCTGGGCCCCGGCGTCCAGGACGCGGTCGGCAAGCTGCGGCCCGGCGACTTGCTGCTGCTCGAGAACCTCCGTTTCCACGCCGGCGAGGAGGCGAACGATCCCGCCTTCGCCGAGGCCCTGGCCGCCTTCGCCGACCTGTACGTCAACGACGCATTCGGGTCGGCCCACCGGGCCCACGCCTCGACTGAGGGCATCACCCACTTCCTGCCGGCCGTGGCCGGACTGCTCCTCGAGCGCGAGGTCAACGCCCTGTCCCGCCTGCTGGATCGGCCGCCGCGCCCCTTCCATACCGTGATCGGCGGGGCCAAGATCTCCGAAAAGCTGAACGTGCTCCGGGTCCTGGTCGGCCGCTGCCAGGCCATCCTGGTGGGGGGCGGGATGGCCAACACCTTCCTTGCCGCCAAGGGCCTGGAGATGGGCAAGAGCTTGGTCGAGACCGAGCAGCTGGAGAACGCGTCCGCGATCATGGCTGAAGCCCGCCGACGGCGGATGCGGCTCATGCTGCCGACCGACGTCCTGGTGGCGGCCCAGGTCCACCACCGCGCCCCGCGGGAGGTGCTTTCGGTCAATGCGGTGCCCAAGGATTGGATGGTGGTCGACATCGGCCCTCAAACGGTCGACAAGTACCGCGAGGCGCTGGGCAAGGCGCGGACCATCTTCTGGAATGGACCGATGGGCATCTTCGAGGTGGCGCCCTTCGCGGAAGGCACCAACGCCATCGCGCGGGCGATTGCGGAGCGCACCGCGGACGGGGCGATCACCGTGGTCGGTGGGGGAGACTCGGTGGCCGCGGTCCAGCAGCTTGGTCTCATCGACCAGATGAGTCACGTCAGCACCGGTGGCGGGGCGTCTCTCGAGTTCGTGGAGGGCCGGACCTTGCCCGGGGTGGCGGCGCTCCTGGACCGGCCATGACCGATAGCGCCATCCGGCGCGTCCACGCCCGCGAGATCCTCGACTCGCGCGGCAATCCAACGGTCGAGGTCGAGGTCGCCCTGGCCGGCGGGGCGCTGGGAGTTGCCGCGGTTCCCAGCGGGGCGAGCACCGGGGCCCACGAGGCGGTCGAGCTGCGCGACGGCGATCCGGCGCGCTACGGTGGGAAGGGGGTGTTGCGCGCGGTCGCGAACGTCAACGGCGAGATCGCCTCGGCCGTCGGCGGGCGAGATGCAACCGATCAGGCCGGGCTGGACCAGCTCCTGGTCGAGCTGGACGGGACCCCGAACAAGGCTCGGCTGGGGGCCAATGCCGTGCTCGCCGTTTCGCTGGCCTGCGCTCGGGCCGCGGCAGCGGCCGGCAGGCAGCCCCTGTATCGGTACCTGGGAGGGGATGAGGCGGTCACCCTCCCGGTGCCGATGGTGAACATCCTGAACGGAGGCCGGCATGCAGCGGGCGGGACCGACTTCCAGGAGTTCATGATCGTTCCCCTCGGTGCCCGCACGTTCCGCGAGGCGTTGCGCTGGGCGGCGGAAACGTTCCACGCCCTGGGTGAATTGCTCCGCCAGCGCGGGTTGCAGACCGGGGTCGGGGACGAGGGCGGCTTCGCGCCTGCCATGCGGAACAACGAGTCGGCGGTCGAGCTGGTCATGGATGCCATACAGCAGGCCGGCTATCGACCCGGTGACGACGTGGCGATTGCGCTGGACCCGGCCACCACGGAGTTGTACCGGGACGGAACGTACACGCTCGCCAGCGAGGGCCGAAGCCTGGACGCCGCAGGCCTGATCGACCTGTGGACCGATTGGACCGGCCGATACCCGATCGTCAGCCTGGAGGACGGCCTGGCCGAGGACGACTGGGCGGGCTGGGCCGCGCTGACGGGGCG
>DASWJA010000103.1:0-7117 GCA_036397375.1 Candidatus Limnocylindria bacterium | reverse complement strand
TCGGGGAGCACCATGTCGGGCCGCGACCGGAACTTCTTGATCAGGCTGAAGATGTAGTCCCAGCGGCCGGCGTTGAGACCTGCGGCGTGCTCCCGCAGCTCGTACAGGATCTCCTCCATCTCGAACGCGGCCAGGATGGTCTCGATCAGGACCGTCGCGCGGATGCTCCCGCGCGGGACGTCCAGGGCGGTTTGGGCCGCCACGAACACGTCGTTCCACAGTTGTGCCTCGAGATGCGACTCGAGCTTGGGCAGGTAGAAGTACGGACCGGTCCCGCGGTGGAGCTGCTCGCGGGCGTTGTGGAAGAACGCCGTTCCGAAGTCGAACAGGCTGGCCGAGATGGGGGAGCCATCAACCAGGACGTGCGCCTCGTCCAGGTGCCAGCCACGAGGCCGGATGACGAGGGTGGCGATGTGCTCGGCGAGGGCATACGCCTTCTCCGCGCTCTGGAAGGTGAGCTCGCGACGAACTGCCGCCGCCACGGCCCATTGGCCGGTGACGAGGTTATCCCACGTGGGAGACAGCGCGTCCTCGAAGTCGGCCATGAACACTTGGGCGCCGCTGTTGAGGGCATTGATCATCATCTTGGGCTCGACCGGGCCGGTGATCTCCACACGACGGTCCTCCAGGTCGGCTGGAGCGGGCGCCACGCGCCAGTCGAGGTCCTCTCGGACATGGGCCGTGTTGGGCAGGAAGTCCGGCAGCTCGCCGGTATCGAACCGGGCCTGCCGCTCGGATCGGTCCGCCAGGAGCCGGAGGCGACGGGCATTGAACGACCGATGCAGGCTGGCAACGAAAGTCAGGGCCTCGGGTGTCAGGACGTCGTCGCCATGCGGGGTTGTCTGACCCATGACCTCCATGCCCGCGGGTGACTCGTGGCTCACGGTCATGTAGTCCCGTACTGCAGCGGGAAGAAGATCCTCCGCCAGTCGCGCTGCATGTCGGCGAGCAAGCTCGCCGGAAACAGCTCACCGTTCATGAACGCGCGCAGGAACCGCATGCTCTCGGCAGCAGTCGAGACGATCCCCCCATCGGCCTGCACCGATGCCATGACGTGGGGAATCCGGATCGGCTGTGCGTCGTAGAGCAGCGGACTGACCGATTCATAGCGGTCCAACGCTTCGGGCGAGAACAGGTAGCTGCTGCGCATATCGAGGGGCGTGAGGATGCGGCGATCGAGGGCAACCTCGTACGTTTCGCCTGATACAGACTCGATGATGGCCCCCAGGAGCTGGTAGTTCGTGTCGGAGTAGAAGGCTTTCCCGGGCTGGCCCGGGGCGAAGCGCGGCCGCATCTGGTGCTTGGCGATATCCACGGCTTGGCGAGGGGACCAGCCCGCGTCGGCATTCAGCGCTCTCCCGAGAGTAGTCGAGCCGTCGTCCCGGCGCTGTTCGAAGTAGTCGGCGATGCCCGACGTGTGGGCGAGAAGGTGGCGGACGGTGATCTGCGAGCTCCGATCTTGGCCATCGGACACGTTCAGTCCGCTCACGGTGTCCTCGGGCAGGTAGCGATCGATCGGTGCCTCCAGCTCGACCAGCCCATCCCGGACCAGTTGCATCACGACCGCCGTCGTGTACAGCTTTGTGATGCTGGCGATGAAGTACGGAGCCTCTACCGCTCCGTAGCTCCAGCTCCAGCCCGAGTTCGGCTGCGCTACGACGAAGCTGACGTGCGTCGTGTCGGGTCGTCCGTCGTAGCCGGCCAGGAGCGCGTGCAGCTCCTCCGTCCTTGCTAGTGCCTGGGCGGCGGTGATCATCGGCCCTTCGGCTGGGTGGACGCCCGCATGGGCTTGACCTGCAAGCCGGCAGCCGAATCCTCGATCAGGCTCGCGAGGCGCCGCTCACGAGTGGCGTCCCGCTTGGCCGACTGGATCCAGAACGCCGCCCCCTTTCGATAGCTGGCTGGCTGGGCCTGCCAGTATGCCCAGGCGGACGGGTTGGCCCGGATCCGGGCCTCGAGCTCGGGCGGCAGCTCCTGGCGGAGCGGATGATCGCGGAGGTACGGCAGGTCCTTGCGCCGGTCGCGCTCCTCGAAGGCCTTCAGGCCGGCGGGGTGCATCCGCCCCGCGGCCGTCAGCTCGGCGACCTTGGCAATGTTCGGTGCGCTCCAGTTGCTGCTCTTCCGTCGGGGTGTCCACCGGACCGCATAGATTTCGTCATCGATCCGGTAGGTGATGCCGTCGATCCACCCGAAGCACAGCGCCTCCTCGACGGCCTCCGGGTAGGTCATCGCGACCTTGCCCGTGCTCTTCCGGTAGTGGCCGACCCACAGACGGTCGGCAGAGTCACGGTTCGCAAGGAGCCAGGTACGGAATGCGGCTATCGTTGGGAAGATCGCGACCTCGTCGCGCGTTGGCCTACCCATTCGGTCAGGGCCGTCGTACCATACGCCGCCGCAAGCCTCGCGGATCGCACCCAGCCAGTGGAGAGAGGCCGTCCAACATGCCGCTCTATCTTGACACCCATAACCACGTCCCTGGCCTCACCGGGGAAGCCGTCGCGCAGGCGCACGCTCGCGATGTCGAGGTCCAAGGCAAGTACGGCGTGTCGTACCTGCGCTACTGGTACGACGAGGCGACCGGGAAGGTCTACTGCCTGGTGGAGGCGCCGAGCGCCCAAGCGGCCGAGGATGTCCACCGCGAGGCGCACGGCCTGGTTGCGGACGTCATCCAGCAGGTCACCGAGGGGGCCTGAGCCGCCGGCCGAGCCTCACGACCTCCCCTGGTCGGTTGCCCTTCCCAAGAGGGCGCCAAGGGTGTTGCGCCGACCCTCCGCTCGGAGTCCGGGGAGCGCGTCCCCCAGCCGTTCGGCCAGAGCGATCATGACCTGATCCCGTTCGGAGGCGTCGGCGGGTGGCAACGACGCGCCAATCGCCTCGCGTTGGGCATCGGCGAAGCCGATCAGGCGCGCGGCGCGCTCGGGTTCGGTGATGAGCTCGATCCTGGCCAGCCGATCGCAGGCCGTGGCGAGCCCGCCACGATCACCAAGTTGTTGGCGCTGCGCGATGCTGGACCGATACAACTGGTCGGCGGCGGCGATGTCGCCGTCGACGGCGGCGATGTCCCCCAAGAACATCTCGGTCCTGGCCACGCCGCGACCGTCGCCGAACTGGCGAAAGATCTCCAATGCCTCCTCGTGGCGCGCGCGGGCGACCTGCGTGGCACCCTGCTGCAAATGGAAGGTCGCCTCTTGTCCGAGGGCGAGAGCCAGCCCGATCAGGTCTCCCTCGCCGCGGAAGATCGCAACCGCGTCGCCGTACAGACGCCGCGCTTCTTCGACGTCACCCTGCCGTGCCACGATGTCGGCCAGATTCATCATGCCGATGGCCAGCGCCCGATTGTCGCCGGCCGCGCGGACGATGGCGATCGAATCTTCCTGCAGGGCACGGGCCCGCGCGAAATCGCCCCGCTCGACGGCGATATTGGCGACATTCGAGGCGGTGTAGGCGATCCCACGCGGCTCGCCGAGCTGACGGTGCGTCTCGAGCGCCGCCTCGTGGGCCGCGTCCGCGGCCGCCAGATCGCCCTGCTGCGCGGACAGGCTGCCGAGCCCGACCAGGGCGTTGGCCCGCAGCTCCGAGATCTCGCCGTGGGTGCGCGCGACGGCTCGGGTCAGCCAGCCGCGCCCCTCGACGAGGTGTCCGCCCACCTCCCAGTACCGCCACAGCCCACTGGCGAGGCGGAGCTCGTCGGCTCCGCCGGCGGGGTCGTCATCACTCCACTGGAGCGCGGCTCGCAGGTTGTCGTGCTCCGCGGCCAGCTGTTCGAACGCATCCGAGCCGTGTGGGCCAGCGAACAGGCTTGCGGTCAGCCGGTCGACGAGGCTGACCATGTAGGTGCGGTGACGGTCGCGGGCCGTGCCACCCGGGTCAAGCTCAACCAGGCGCTCCTGGGCGTACTGCTGCACGGTGTCGAGCAGTCGATATCGTGCCTCGGTCGAAGTCGCCTCGAGCATCACCAGGGAGCGGTCGATGAGGCGGCTAAGGAGGTCGAGCGCCTCGACGGCGAGGAGGTCGTCGTCGGCACAGACGTATTCAATGGCTTCCAGGCCAAAGCTGCCGGCGAAGACCGAGAGCCTGGTGAACACCGCGCGTTCCGCATCGGTCAGGAGGTCATAGCTCCAGTCCATCGCCGCCTTCAAGGTGCGGTGGCGGGGGAGAGCCATGCGGCTCCCGCCCGTGAGCAGGCGGAATCGATCGTCGAGCCGCGAGGCGATCTGGTCCGGGGGCAGGGCCTTCACGCGTGCCGCGGCGAGCTCGATGGCCAGCGGGATGCCGTCCAGCCGACGGCAGATCTGGGCAACGGCAGCGGCATTCCGCTCATTCAGGACGAAAGCTGGTTGAACGGCGCGTGCCCGCTCGGTGAACAGGCGTACCGCTTCGGTTTCCGCCAGCTGCTCGACCGACAGCGTGGCGCTGTCCTGCGGCAAGTCCAGCGACGGGACCGGGTACAGGCTCTCGCCGGCGATCCCCAGCGCCTCGCGGCTGGTGGCCAACACCCGCAGGCCATGGGACGATCGCAGCAGCTCGGCCACGACATCCCCTGCCGCCTCAAGGACCTGCTCGCAGTCGTCGAAGATCAGCAGCATGTGGCGGCCGGCGAGATGATCGGCAAGGGTGGCCATGATCAGGACTCCCGGCTGCTCCTTGATCCGCAGCGTCGAGGCCACCCTTGCCGGGACCAGTGTTTCGTCACCCAGGCCGCCCAGCTCCACGACCCACGCCCCGTCGGGGAAGACGTCCATCGCCCGGGCCGCAGCCTCGAGGGCGAGGCGGGTCTTGCCCACACCGCCTGGGCCGACGAGCGTCAGCAGCGGAGTCGTTCCCAGCCGCTCCGTGACCGCCTCGAGCGATTCCGCGCGTCCCACAAAGCTGGACAGATGGCGCGGCAGGTTGTTCGGCCAGTTGTCCAGCGACAGGAGGGGCGGAAACTCGGCCGGCAGGTCGGCGGCGCTGACCTGGAAAACGTGCTCCGGCCGCGGGAGGTCCTTCAGGCGGTGCTCGCCGAGGTCGCGCAGGACGGTGTCGGCTGGGGCGTCACCACCGAGCAGCTCATGGGTGGTAACCGAAACCAGGATCTGGCCTCCGTGACCGGCGGCGCAGATGCGCGCCGCCCGATGGACGTCGATGCCCACCAGGGTCGAGTCGCTGGTCACCGGCTCCCCGGTGTGGATGCCCATCCTGGCCTCGACCTGCGCTCCGCGGGGCCACTGGTGGTCCCGGAACGCGCGCTGCGCGGCCAGCGCCGCCATTAGCGCCCCGCGAGCGGTGGGAAACGAAAGGAACAGCCCGTCCCCCGCGCTGTCGATGACGGTGCCTCGTTCGGCTCCCGCCGCCTCGGTCATGAGCCTCCGGTAGTCACCGAGCAGGCCAGCGTAGTCGTCGCCGAGGTCGGCCAACAGGCGCGTCGATCCCACGATATCCACGAAGAGAAGGGTGACCGTCGTCCCGCGGGGTTCGCTCACCAACCGCCTTCCTCGCGGATGAGGCGGCGCAGAACGCGGCCGGCCACCAGGCGGCGATAGTCGGCCGACGAGCGCACGTCGTCGATGGGTTGGATTTCCGCCTCGAGAGCTGCCACCGCGGCGTCGGCCGCCGCCGGCACCGGGTGCTGCCGGTCGAGGGCGGCCTCCGTGGCGCGCGCCCTGACCGGGATGGCGGCCACGGACCCCAGTGCCACACGCGTATTGATCCAGGACCCATCGTCACCGGTGAGCCACGACACGGCCATGACGACCTTGCTGATGGCCTGCGCGCGGCGGGTTCCCACCTTGCGGAACCGGACGTGGCGGCGGGGGAGAAGGGGCACCCGCACGCGGAGCACCAGCTCATCGTCGCGCCGCGCGGTCTCCCGATACCCGGTGAAAAAGTCCAGGGCTGGCACGGAACGCTCGCCCCCGGCACTTCCGAGCACGATCAGGGAGTCGGTGGCCAGCCATATGGGGAGGGTGTCGCCGGCGGGCGAGGCGTTGACCAGGTTGCCCCCGACGGTGCCTCGATTCTGGATCTGGGCCGCTCCAATGGTGGCCGACGCCTGTGCCAGCGCCGGCAGCAGCTCACTTACGAGGGCTGATTGGCGCAGCTCGGTGTACGTCGTCAGCGCGCCGATGACCAGCTCGTCGCCATCCAGGTTGATCCCTCGCAGCTCATCGAGGCCCCATATGTCAAGTACGCGATCTGGCGGGGGACCCAGCTCGCCGGTGAGCTGGACCAGGAGATCGGTTCCTCCGGCCACCGGCCGCCAGGCCGCCCCGCCATCGGTCAGCAAGCCATAGGCGTCGGCCAGCGAGCGCGGGCTCTGGACCGGAGGCTCCACCGGCATCGGTCAGGCCTGGGCCTCGGCCGTCCCTGACCGACGGGCATCGGCCAGGACGATGGCGTCGATGATCTTGGTGTAGCCGGTGCAGCGGCACAGGTTTCCGGCGATCGCCTCGCGCACCGCGTCCTCGGTTGCCTCCACCCCGCTGGCCAGGAATGCCTCGCCGGCCATGAGCATGCCGGGAGTGCAGATCCCGCACTGGGCGCCACCCGTCTCCAGGAAAGCGGCCTGCAGTTGATTCAGCCCACCGACCGCGGCCAGGCCCTCCACGGTGTCCACCCGCGCGCCGTCGACCTGGCATACCGGCACCAGGCACGAGTCCACGACGGCGCCGTCGACCAGAACCGAGCACGCGCCGCACTCGCCTTCGCCGCAGCCTTCCTTGGTGCCGGTCAGGCCCAGGTCCTCGCGCAGGACGTCGAGCAGGCGCCGCATGCCCGGCGACTCGACCTCGGTGATGACCCCGTTCACCGTCATCCGATATGTCACTTGGTGCGCTCCGCGCTGATTCCCGGCGGTCCGGGCGCCGGCGACCCGGTCAGGGCCGCCAGCACGCGCTCGGGAGTGGCCGGCAGGTCACAGATCCAGGATCCGGTGGCGTCGTGGATGGCGGCCACCACCGCGGGCGCCACCACGTCCATGGGAAGCTCGCCCACGCCTTTGGCCCCGTGCGGCGCGCCGCTGTACGGATGCTCCAGCAGGATGGACGTGATGCGCGGCGCATCCATGGCGGTGGGGATGAGATACGTCGCCAGCCGGTCGTTGAGGTAGCGGCCGTCGACCAGCTTCAGCTCCTCGATG
>DASWJA010000102.1:0-8190 GCA_036397375.1 Candidatus Limnocylindria bacterium | reverse complement strand
GCCTACGGGACCGCCGCGCTGCTGACCGCCGCCACGGTGGGAATCGGGCTGCTGATGGCCCCGGCCATGATCGCCGGCTCCGTGATCGGCAAGCGGATCGTGGATCGCCTCCCGGAGCGCGTCTTCGTGGCCATCATCGAGGTCGTCCTGGTTGGGGCCGGCCTCGTGTTCCTTGTCGGCGGATAGCCGGTCAGCTTGAGCGTCCGTATACCCCGACGTCGATCATCTCATCGAGAGGGACCGACCCGTCGATAAATTCGAGGTCGCGCATGATCTGGTAACCGCTGCGCCAGATCGGCTCATTGATGACCCCGTTGACTCCCGGTCCGGGTCCCAGCCAAATGGCGATTGTCGCTTCGAGGACGGCCAACGCGGTGGCCTCGTCTTCAGCGATCGTCGGTACAGCCACCACCGCCGCGCGCAGACCGATCTCGGGCTCGTGGGCGATGGCCGCCTGGGCTCGCAGGGTCGCCGTCGCAACGTCGTGGACGAGGTCAGGATCATCGCCCAGGAGCTCGTCGCTGACGATGATGCCCGGGCCGGGCAGGGGAGCGATGTCGTCCACAGTCAGGAGGTCCGTATCCATGCCCTCGGCCGCCAGCCGGAGGGGCTCGTTACTGCGGAAGCCGGTGATGAGGTCGACGTCACCGTTCAGCAGGCCATCGACCTGGTTGAACTGCGGGTATTCGCGGATCATTACGTCGTCGGCCGTCAGGCCGCCGGCGGTCAGCAACGCGAGCAATGCGTGCCACGAGGAGCCGAAGCGGCCCGGGGTCCCGATCCGCAGGCCAGCCAGGTCCGCCGGATCTGTCGGCACCGTGCCCTCCGGACCGATCAGGGCCACTGGGAAGAACTGGTACAGGGTTGAGACGTACTTGACCGGAATGCCGCTCGTCCGGGCGATCATCACGTCGGTGGCGTCCGCAACCCCGAACTCCGCCTGACCGTCGGCCACGAGGCGGATGAGCTCGCCGCCGCTGGCGTGCTCGATGGTGACCTCCAGCCCGGCATCGGCGTAGTAGCCCGCCTGTTGGGCCAGGTAGAACGGCGCGAACTGAACGTCGGGGCGGAAGCCGAGCAGGAGGCGCACCTGCCGCAGCTCGCCGGACGGGGAGGCGGACGGGCTCGGCTCGGGACTGGCCCTCGGGCTGGGGGATGGGGTTGGGGTGCAGGCCGCCACGGCCAGGGTCAGCGCGAAGGCCAGGGGAAGGGCACTCGTCCGCATCGGTTTCCTTTCGGGGTTCATCGAGGGATCAGCACGCGCTCGCCGATGAGCACCGCGCCATAGAAGGTCAGGCCCAGCACGGCCAGGCTGGCGAGGGCCACGAACATGAGCGGGGTGTCGAACAGCCCCCGGTCGGCAATGTTGATGAGGACGCCCAGTCCGATGCTGGCGCCGGCCCATTCGGCCACCACCGCACCGACCACGGCCAGGGTCACGCCTACCCGCAGCCCGCCGAACAGGACCGGCAGGGCCGAAGGCAGCTCCAGAAGACGGGTGAGCTGGTCGGGGCGGGCGCCGTTGGCACGTGCCATCTCGACCAGGAGCGGGTCGGTGGACCGGATGCCGACCATGGTCGCGATGGCGATCGGGAAGAACACGATCAGGGCACAGATCACGACCCGCGCCGTGAGACCGCCGCCGAACCAGATGTCCAGCAGCGGCGCCAGAGCCAGGATGGGGATGGCCTGGGCCGCGACGAGGTACGGCGAAAGCACCCGCTCGGCGGTCAGGCTCTTGGCCAGCAGGATGCCGATGGCGATGGCCACCAGGGCGCCGGCCATGAAGCCAATGACGCTCTCCTCCAGGGTGGCAGCGAGATGAGGCTGGAGGGTCCCGTTCTGGATGGCCTCCATCGCACGCGCGACGACCACCTCGGGGGCGGGCAGGATGTACTCGGGGTAGCCGCCGATGACGACGATGACCTTCCAGACGGCAAGGAATGCCGCGGCGCTCAGGGCGATGAATCCGAGTCGGCGAGCGAGGAACCTCATGCCGTGGCCTCCCGCCCCGGCTCGGCCCAGCCCTCGAGCTCGGGGGCGTGTACGGCGGCCAACGCCTGGCGGACCTCGGCCTCGACAGCGGCCATGCCCGGATCCCCGCTCAGCCCTGACCGCCTGGGGCGAGCGAGCGGAACGCGGATGTCCGCCGCGACCCGTCCGGGTCGCGGGGTCACGACCCAGATGCGGTCGGCCAGTCCGATGGCCTCGCCGACCGAGTGGGTGACCAGGACGACCGTCCGCCGCCGGGCCAGCCACAGGGCCTCCAGCTGAACGTCGAACGCGTCACGGGTCAGCGCATCCAGGGCGCTGAACGGCTCGTCCAGGAGCAGGACCGGTGGGTCGGTGACCAGCGATCGGGCGAGGGCGACCCGCTGCTGCATGCCGCCGGAGAGCTCGCGCGGACGCAGGGCGCCGACGCTGTCATCGGCCAGGCCGACCTGGGCCAGCGCGCGTTCGGCGGCCTGATGCCGCTCGTCGCGCGGCGTCCCGTTCAATTCCAGGGGCAGGGCCACGTTGTCGAGGGCGGAGCGCCAGCCCAGCAACCGCGGCTGCTGGAAGACGAGGCCAATGCGCCCATCGCCGGCTCGTGGAGGCGATCCATCTGGCCCCAGACCGATGCGCCCCGCGCTGGGTGCCAGCAGCCCGGCAATGGCCCGCAGGAGGGTGCTCTTCCCGCACCCGTTCGGACCGATGACCGCCACCAACTCACCGGAGGCGACGGATCCGGTCAGGCCGTCGAGGGCGGCGAGCGTGCCTGACGGCGTGGAGAAGCGGACCGTCAGGTCCTCGATCGTGATCGCCGGCCCGGGCTGGCTCGCGTGCTCCATCGGTCTCCCATGCGCCATCGCGCGACGGGGACGTGGCAGCCGTGACGCCTTTGTCCGATGCGCGAAGCCAGCCCGGCGCGCAGCGCCGATCGGTCCGCGGGTCGTCGGAGGAACGCCTCGTGCTCGCCCTCTCCCATCCGGACTGTCACCGTCGGCCCTGTCTGCCCGGCTAGCGCCGGGGTCAGGTCGGCCCCGCGAGGTGCCCCGGCAGCCTCTCCGCGGCCGCCGGCCTCAAGGGGTTCGCGGGCTGGTCCGTTCACCGGACCGACCGCCGGTGGGGGGTTTCACCCCGCCCCGAAGGCGATGGATTCGTTCAGTTGCGACCCGATGCTGCCACGCCCCCGGCGGCCGGTCAATCCTGCTGCGGGGCGCTCCGGCCGCGGGCCCAGCGGACGAGGATGAAGGCCACGCCAACGACGACCACGACGTAGATCAGGATCTCGAACGGACGGATTGCCGTGTACAGGGCCTCATAGTTCTCGCCCAGCACCCATCCCGCGGTGACGAGGGCCAGGTTCCACGGGATGGAGCCCACGATCGAGAACAGAAGGAATCGCCCGATGGGCATGCGGGCCACCCCAGCGGGATAGTTGATCAACGCCCGTAGGAGCGGGACGAAGCGGGCAAGGAAGACGGCCCAGCCGCCGTAGCGGGCGAACCAGGCATCGGCGCGGTCGAGGTCGTCGGAGTGGATGTGGACATAGCGTCCGTATCGGTCCAAGAGTGGTCGGCCGCCCCAAGCTCCGATCAGGTACCCCGCCAGAGAGCCGACGGCTGCCCCGATGGTGGCCGCCACCATGACGCCGATGAAGGTCCAGGGTCGCGCGGTCAGCCATTCGACGACGGTGGGATCAACTCCCGATTGGGCGACTTTCCAGCCCGCCATGGGGACGATGACCTCCGAAGGGAGAATCGGGACGAACGTCTCGAGCCCGACGCCCACCGCCACGCCAACGTATCCGACCGCGTCATAGAGGGCCAGGAAGAACGGGATGACCTGCTGGTCAATGAACTCCAGCACGCCGCGGGCTAGGCCCCGGACAGTAGGCGCTGCCGTAGGGCGGCGCTCATCCGCTCGTCGACCGCCAGGATATGGACGGCCACCAGCACCGACAGGAGGGCGGCGCCCGCAATCCAGCCGCCCAGCACGTCAAGGGGGTAGTGCAAATTGAGGTAGATCCGGACCAGGCCGATGGCCACGATCAGCGTCAGCGCCGCGCCGTAGGCGATCAGGCCCTGCCTTCGATCCGATGACAGCCGAGCGATGCAGAAAGCCAGCAGGCCATAGAAGACGGTGGCACGCAGGGCGTGGCCGGCCGGGAAGACCGCGATGTCATCCAGCCCCACCCCGTTGACGTTCAACATGCCCGCCACCAGCTGGGGCAGAGTGATCGGCGGGATGGCCACGAAAAACTTGAGCGCCCATTCCATCGGGAACGCCAGCGTGCCGAAGGCGAGCAGAATTGCGAGGTCGCGACGCCCCTTGGCCAGCGCGAGTAGGCCGCAGAATGCGAAGCCCAAGGCCACGAACCAGCCTGAACCCAGGCCACTGATCGCCGTCAGCGCCGCGTCCACCACGGCCAGGTTGGCCTCCATCCAGGCCTGGAGCGGCACGACGACGTTCTGCATCAGCCACTCCTCCGGCAGAAGGTAGGTCGTCGTCCGCTTGAGGGCCACCAGCCAGAAGAGCGTGGGGAGGAGGATCAGGGACAGCATGAACGCGGCGGCCGGGCTCGGCACGGCACCGCCCAGCCAGTCCCGCGCGTCGGGGCTCGTGACCAGGCGGCTGGTCGGGTCCGGGATCCTCCGCACGTCCGTAGTATGGGACCCGTGCAAGCCCCGCTCCAGCTGACCGGAGGTGACCTGACCGTCGAGGTCGTGGTCGCCGTCGCTCGCGGCATGCGGCCGGTGGAGGTGGATGGGACGGCTCGCGAACGCATGGCGGCTTCGCGGTCGGTAATCGACCGGGTGGTCGCGTCGGGCGAGACGGTGTACGGCGTCACGACCGGATTCGGGGACCTGGCCGACGTCCGGATCTCGCCCGAGCAGACCGCCACGCTCCAGCGCAACCTGGTCCGCAGCCACGCGGCCGGTGTGGGTGAGCCGCTCCCCGAGGAAGTGGTGCGCGCCATGCTCGTGCTGCGGGTCAACGCCCTGGCCGTCGGGTTGTCCGGCGTGCGGCCCGAGCTCGCAGACCTGCTGGTCGCCATGCTCAACGCCGGCGTCCATCCCCACATCCCGTCCCGGGGCAGCGTGGGCGCCTCGGGCGACCTGGCTCCACTCGCCCACCTGGCCCTGGTGGTCATTGGCGAAGGCGAAGCAGTGGTCGGCGGCAGGCGACTTGCCGGTGCCGAAGCCCTGGCCGCGGCCGGTCTGGAGCCGATGGAGCTGAAGGCCAAGGAGGGCCTCGCGCTCCTGAACGGGACGCAGCTCATGGCCGCCGTGGGCGCCCTGGCGGCAGCGGACGCGCGGCGGCTGGTCATCACCGCGGACGTGGTGGGAGCCATGAGCCTGGAGGCCATGCTGGGGACGGCGTCGGCGTTCGACGAGGCGCTCATCGGCGCCCGCCCCCACCCGGGGCAGGTCGCATCGGCGGCTCGTCTGAGGGGGTTGTTGGCGGCTAGCGAGATCGGGGCCAGCCATCGGTCCAGCCCGCACCGCCTGCAGGACCCCTATTCATTGCGCTGCATGCCCCAGGTCCACGGCGCGGTGCACGACGCGTTAGTTCCGCTGGAGGGCGTCCTGGCGGTGGAAATGAACGCCGCCACCGACAATCCGCTGGTCTTCCCCGACGGGCGGGTGATCAGCGGGGGAAACTTCCACGGCGAACCGCTGGCCCTGGCCCTCGACCATGCCCGGGTGGCGCTGACCGCGCTGGCCACCATCTCCGAGCGGCGGACTGCGCGCCTGGTTGACGCGCGGCTGTCGGGACTACCCGCCTTCCTGGCCGTCGAGCCGGGCCTGGAGAGCGGGTTGATGATCGCCCAGTACACCGCGGCTGCCCTGGTCAACGAGCTGAAGACGGTGGCCCACCCGGCGAGCGTCGACACCATCCCCACCAGCGCCAACCAGGAGGACCACGTCAGCATGGGCGCCACGTCCGCCCTGCTGTTGCGCGAAGCCGTGCACCAGGTGACGACTGTTCTGGCCATCGAGGCCCTGTGTGCCGCGCGCGGCCTCGACCTGCGCGCTCCGTTGCGCCCCGGGCAGGGGGTTGCTGCCGCCCATGCCGCAGTTCGCGACGCCGTGCCGCCCCTCGCGGGGGACCGGCCCCCGGGGCCCGACATCGCGACGCTGTCGCGACTCATTGCCGACGGCGGCCTGGTCGCCGACGGGAGCCTGGCGACCGGTGCCTGAGCTGACCTTCGCCCTCGTCGACGAGTCGAGGATCGAAGCCATTCCCGCCCCCGCCCGCCCCGGCGCGCGGTGCCAGACCTGCGATTACTGGGAGCGGCTGGAGGGCGGTCGCGAGGGGGACGACACCGCCGCTCGCCGCGACGCGAAGCGCGCCGCCTTGCTCGCCGGTGCCCGGCTGGCCGGCTCATACGGGATGCTGGCCACGGAACCTGATGGAACGACGGTCGGCTACGCCCAGTTCGGCCCGCTGAGCGTCTACCCGCGGGCCCAGCTCATCCGCGACCGCTACCCCGAGCTGCCCGAGTCACCCGCTCCATGGGTCATCACCTGCCTGCAGGTCGTGCCCGACGCCTCGGACCGGCTCGACATCAGCCAGGCGCTGGCGGAAGCCGTATGCGTCGACCTGGATCGGCGTGGCGTGACCGCGGTCGAGGTCTATCCCGAGCGCGCCGCCGACCCATGGCTACCGCCCGGCGGGCCGGCATCGGTCTACGAGTCGTCGGGCTTCGCTCTGGCGGCCGGAGACGACCGCTATCCGGTCTATCGTCGCGACCTGGCGGGAGGCGCGGAGGTGGGCTGGGGCGACCTGCTGGAAAAGGCTCGGCCGCCGGATGAAGGCGAGGGGTGGCCGCTACCGCTGCCCAAGGGCCCGAGCGAGGAAGACGTCTTCCGCCTGCCACCCAAGCCCGAGCGGCCCAACCCATTCGGGGACGACTGACGCCTTCCGGGCGGACAGACCGATGATCGAGGCCTTCCTCTGGGCATTGCTGGCCAGCTCGGCACTGGTGGTAGGCGCTGTCGCGGGAGTGGCCGTGAACGTGCCGCGAGCCTGGGTGGGCCTGGCCCTGGCGTTCGGCGCCGGGGCGTTGATCAGCGCCGTCGCGTTCGAACTCGCCGCAGAGGCATTCGCGACCGGCGGTGTCGGCTTGCTGGCCGGGGGTCTGGCCGCCGGGGCCTTCACCTTCTTCATCGGCAACCGCTGGTTGCACACTCGGGGCGCCGCGCGGCGCGGCGCGCGGGTCCGCCCCGCCAAGGACGCACAGGGCCTGTCGATCGTGCTCGGCGCGCTGTTGGACGGCATTCCGGAGTCGATCGTCCTGGGCACCATGCTCTTGGCCGGCGGCGCGGTAGCACCTGCGTTTCTGGCGGCGGTGGTCCTGTCCAATGTCCCCGAGGGCTTGTCGGCGGCAGCGGATCTCCGCCGAGAGGGTCATTCCCGCGGCTGGATCCTGCGACTCTGGATCGGTGTCGCCGTGGCGTCGGCCCTGGCCGCTGCGGCTGCCTACATCCTGCTTGACAAGCCCGGCGCCGCCATCCCGTTCGGGCAGGCCTTTGCCGCCGGGGCGCTGATCACCATGCTCGTCGACACCATGATCCCCGAGGCCTACGAGGACAGCGGAGACCGAGCGGGTCTCGTTACCGTCCTCGGCTTCGCCCTGGCGTTCCTGCTCTCCGCGGCGTCCTGACCATCCGCCGATCGAACTCCGCTGAGTCGAGGCCTATCATCGATGCATGACGACGAGCGCCCGGTCATCCGCTGGACCGCGGCCGGTGCGGGCGCCCCGAGGAACCGAGATCTCCTGCAAGGGCTGGGGTCAGGAAGCGGCGCTCCGGATGCTGATGAACAACCTCGACCCGGACGTTGCCGAGGACCCGGATCACCTCATCGTGTACGGCGGCACGGGACGGGCGGCGCGCAGCTGGGAGGCGTTCGATGCCATCGTCCGCGAGCTGCGCCGCCTGGAGAATGACGAGACCCTCCTCGTCCAGAGCGGCAAGCCGGTTGGCGTCTTCCGGACCACGTCCGATGCTCCCCGGGTCCTGATCGCCAACGCCCTGCTCGTCCCCCACTGGGCGACCTGGGAGAAGTTCCGCGAGCTGGAACGGGCGGGCCTGACGATGTACGGCCAGATGACGGCCGGATCGTGGATCTACATCGCGACCCAGGGAATCATCCAGGGCACGTACGAGACGTTCGCCGAGTGCGCGCGGCAGCATTTCG
>DASWJA010000101.1:0-3566 GCA_036397375.1 Candidatus Limnocylindria bacterium | reverse complement strand
GCCTGGGACGGCGAACGGTTGGCCGCGGTCCGGCAATGGCGCCAGGCGGCGGGGCGCCTGACCCTCGAGCTCCCCGCCGGCACGCGGGACCCGGACGAGGCTCCGCGGCGCACCGCCGAGCGGGAGCTGGCCGAGGAATGCGGCCTGGCGGCGAAGACCTGGGAGCCGGGGCCCGGGTTCTGGACGGCCCCCGGCTTCTGCACAGAGTTCCTGACCCTGTGGCTGGCCACCGACCTGCACCCGGTCAGCGTCGCCGGCCCGGAGGACGAGGCCCTCGAGCTCCAGTGGCTGACCCTGGATCAGGCGCTGGCCGCTGTCGCGGACGGGGCGATCAACGATGCCAAGTCGCTGGTCGGGATCTACTGGCTGGCGCGGCGGCTGGGCCGCGCCTAGTTATGATGCCCATGGAGGTTGTACAAGGACCGGCTCGCAGGAGGCGGCGACCCATCCTGCAGGTCCTAGTCTCAGAGGGACTGGTGCAGCGCCGGAACGCCGACATCCTGCCTCCCCAAACCTTCCGGCGCGTCTGGAGAGCCGTAGGGAGACTGACGCGACGCGCGATAGCGCCGCCGGGCGCTGTAGTAGTTCCGGTGGGACTAGGAGTAGGGACCCAGGCGCCTGGGAAGCACCTCTAGCCCGCCAGGTCGACGCGCTGCAGACGGGGATTGGGGGTCCGGCCCGGAATCCGGCCGCGCTTGGCGATTGGCTGACCGTCGATCTCCTTGAGATCCCCGGTGAAGTCGATGGGGCTCGCGTCCGAGATGGCGGATCCCACGGCGTAGGAGTCGACCGGCGCATCGGCAGCCTTGAACTGACCGATGCGCTCCGCGTCCAGCCCGCCCGATACCACGATCTTGACGTGCTGGTGGCCGGCCAGGTCCAGGCGGGCGCGGACCTCCTTGACGAGGTCCGGGGTGACGCGGCCCCGCTCGGAGGGCGTGTCGAGCCGGACGCCCCACAGCCGCTCCCCGAGGGCCTCGGCCACGCGGAGCGACTCCTCGGCTTCGTCCTTGAAGGTGTCGACCAGGACGATGCGCGGGACCTGTGGATCGATGTGGCGGTCGAAGGCTTCCGCGGCCCGGACCGTGTCTCCGAAGATGAGGACCAGGGCGTGGGGCATGGTGCCGGTCGGTGACAGGCCTGCCAGGCGCGCGCCGGCCGGCGTGGAAGCACCGATGCAGCCGCCGACCACGCTGGCGTAGTCCATCTGGTCGGCCACGCTGGGGTGGACGTGGCGCGCCCCGAATCCGATGACCGGGATGGGGGCCGCCGCCTCCACGACCACACGGGCCGCGGTCGCCCAGCCGGAGGATTGGGCCAGGGTGCCCAGCACCGCCGTCTCGTACAGGCCGTAGGCCGAGTAGCGGGCCTCGATCCGCATGACGACCTCCTTGGGCTCGAAGCGGTCGCCGTCCGACAGGGACTCGAGCACCGGAGCCGGATCGTGGCCGTTGCCGGGGCCCAGCACGCGACGCAGGAAGGCATGGACCTCGCCGGCGCCACACAGGATCCCCCCGTCCCGAGCGAAGACCTCCATCACCACCACCGGGTCGAGATGCTCGGCGCGGAGGATGGCGCGGGCCCGCTCGAAATACACGTCGGCGGTCTGCCCGGTCAGCACCTCATCCGCCGCCTCGAAGCGCTGGACCGCGTCCTCGCCGGTCATGGGTCGGGAGTGTAGTCGGTGGCTACCCGGCGTCGGCGGATGGCGACCGACAGTCCGACCGCCGCCGAGCCGGCGGCGACGATCACGCCCAGGATCCGGACCAGGCCGGCGGCGGTGGCGGTGTTGAGGTCCTGGCTCAGGCTGGCCAACCGATCCGCCGCCGCCCGCAGGTCGCCGGCGGCGAACGCCGTGGCGGCGGCGGCCAGGCGTTCCTCGGGCCCGGGCCCGATCAGCATGCCGACGCGCGCGAAGGGGTCCAGGCCCTCGGCGATCCGCGATGCCGCCTGTGCGTGGGCGGTCACGATTGCCCGCTCGGCGTCGATCTCGGCCCAGGCCAGGGTTCCGCCCCCATGCGTCCGATACGCGGCCGCGAGCCGATCCGGGGCGGCCAGGTCCGCGTCCTCGATCTCGGCCAGCAGCCGGTTCCGCTCAGCGAGCCACTCCCCGGCCGCCGCGATCTCGGCCTGCGCGTCGGCGAAGCGCCATTCGACCATCGCCTCCCGCACTGGATCGGGATCCCCCCAGTCCGCCGCGGCTTCCAACAGCGCGTAGAAGGCGGCGCGGGCCGCCTCGCGGGCGGTCAACTCGGCCTCGGCGCCCGCGCCCAGGACGGCTGCGGCCAGCGCGGCAACCACGGGCTCGGCGGTGACCGCATCGAGGTGGTCGAGGTAGCCGCGGGAGTCCACCGCCACCGCCACCGCGCCCGCCGCCGGCGAGCCCGGTGCTTCGGCGGTCAATGGATCGTAACCATCCAGCCCCGAGGCCATCCGGCGCAACGCCAGCCGGAAGTCGTCCTCGCCGGCCATCTGCGCCGCGTCATCGGTCAGTGACCAGGCCCTCGCATATCCCCACCCATCGCCCTCGGCCGAGCGATCCTCGGCACTCCACTCGGCGAGTGGGAACGCCTCGTCCTCGAGTTCGGCGGCCACCGCGACCGGGTCGTAGGGCAGCTCGAGCTCGAGCTCGGTTGACACCCGTCCGGCCGCCCACGACGCCAGCCCTTCCAAGATCCATCGGTCGCTGGCCAGCGCATCGTTGGCCCACACGTGGGCCACCTGGTGGAGCAGGGTGAAGGGCGGCTCCGTGAACCCGACCGCCACCTCGCCGTCGACCGGCTCAGAGTCCAGCCCGCCGCCGGTCACCGACTCGGTCACCACCAGCGGACCCTGGCCCGGGTACGGAAGCCCGAAAGCGGCCTCCAGCCGCGGAAGCGCCTCGACGAGCAGGCCCATGGTGGCAGCGCCCCATTCGGGGTCGTCAGCCCAGTGGCGGACCTGCAGGTCAGCTGTGCCGCCCGTCAGGGCCACCGCCCGTTGGAGCGTCGCGTACACCGGATCCCGGGTCGCGCCGATGTGGGCCAGCCAGCGGCTCGGATCGGCGATGGGCCCGCTGTCGAGGATCACGCGGTCCGCTTCGACCGTGGCCCGCAGGTGGTCGCCGTCGACACGGACCTCGAAGTCGGCCGGCAGCTCGACCGTGACCGCGCTGGCGGTTCCGAACCCCCAGGCCGGGAAGGTGACCAGGTGCGGCCCCACCCGGATCGCGGTGTCGTCCCCGTCTCGCAACTCGTACTCCAGGGCCAGCTTGGCCGTCTCCTGGTACTCCACCGGAGACCGCAACGTGACGGTGGCCACGTTGACACCACCACTGACGGCAGCCGAGACGGTCAGCCCTCCCGTCCCGTCGCGGGCGCTGACCGCCGCAGCGTGGTCGTGGATCGCCAACCGGAGGTCCCGGTACACGCTGACCTGACCCGCCGGCGCCGGAAAGGTGTTGGTGAATTCGATCTCCACCGCCACGCTGATCGTCCCCGCCTCCGGGTCGACGACGTACGCGCCCTGGGTGGTCATCGCGAAGTCGGCGGCCGCCACCGGACCGACGGGGAGCGTCATACCGGCCA
>DASWJA010000100.1:0-32616 GCA_036397375.1 Candidatus Limnocylindria bacterium | reverse complement strand
GCGGTCGCCGCCGACCTGGCGTCGCGGTACGGGTTTGAGCGGATCGACACGCCCCTTTTCGAATCCATTGAACTCTACGTTCGCGGCCTTGGTGAGAGCAGCGACGCGGTGGCCAAGGAGATGTTCCGGGTGGGCGGCGCGGCTGGCAGCGACGAAGAGGAGCCGGCTTGGGCACTCCGGCCCGAGCCGACGGCCGGCATCGTTCGCGCCTACCTCGAGCACGGGATGCAGGTCCGGCCCGGGCCGCTGCGGGTCTGGATGCTGGGGCCCATGTTTCGCTACGACCGCCCACAGGCCGGCCGCTACCGCCAGTTCACGCAATGGGACGTGGAGATCATCGGCGACCCCGGCCCGGCCGTGGACGCGGAGCTGATCGAGCTGGCGGCACGCTACTGCACCCAGGTCGGGCTGGACGACGTCGCGATCCACCTGAACTCGATTGGCGACGCCGCCTGCCGGCCCGGGTATCGGGCCGCGCTGGTCGAGTACTTCAGCCCGCATCGCGACACTCTGGGCGACGACGGCCGCCGCCGCCTGGACACCAATCCGCTGCGGGTGCTGGATGACAAGACCCTCGATCGCGGCCTGGCCGCCGGCGCCCCCAAGGCCGTCGACCACTTGTGCGACGCCTGTCGCACCCACTTCGCCGGCGTCACCGGCCTGCTGGATCGGTTGGGAATCGTCTACCAGCTCGACCATCGGCTGGTCCGCGGTCTCGACTACTACACGCGGACCACGTTCGAGCTGTTCCCGTCTGGCCGGACCGGGAGCCAGGATGCGCTGGCGGGCGGCGGCCGCTACGACGGCCTGCTGGAGCTGCTGGGAGGCCCGCCCACGGCGGGCATCGGCTTCGGCCTGGGATTGGATCGGATCGTACTCGCCATGGCCCAGCGGGGCATTCCCGGCGAGCCCACGCCCGCCCTGGTGGCCGTGGTCGGCACGCAGCCGGACGACGTCGCCGAACGGCTCCTGGTGGCGGGCGCCCTGCGCGAAGCGGGTCTTCGCGTGCGCCCTGACGGGTCGGACCGAAAGCTCGGCCGCCAGCTGGAGACGGCCGCCAAGGTCGGCGCGCGTTGGGCGGTGATCGTGGGCGAGGAGCTGACCCAGGGTGCGGTCGTACTCCGCGACCTCGCCGACGGCAGCCAGCGTCAGATCGCCCTCGATCAGGTGGCGAGCGCCACGCGCGGCAACTCCACCTGATGACGCCCCCGTCCTTCCGGACCCATACCTGCGGGGAGTTGCGCGCCGCCCACATCGGGGAGCGCGTGACCCTGGCCGGCTGGGTCCATCGCCGTCGTGACCACGGCCATCTGACCTTCTTCGACCTGCGCGATCGGTACGGTATGACGCAGGTGGTGACCAACCTCGATGACGCCCCCGATGCGCACCAGGCCGGCGCCGACGCGCGGGCGGAGTGGGTGATCCAGGTCGAGGGCGTCGTGCGCCAGCGCCCAGAGGGCACCGCCAACCCGGAGCTGCCCAGCGGTGAGGTCGAGGTCGGGGTGGATCGGGTCAGCGTGCTGAACCCGTCCAAGGTGCCGCCGTTCTACATTAACGAGGAGCAACCAGGCCTCGACGAGTCACTCCGGCTCACCTATCGCTACCTCGATCTGCGCCGGCCACCGCTTCAGGCCCGGATGCTGCTGCGCGGCCGGCTGGCTTCGGCCGTCCGACGGCACCTCGAGGGCACGGGATTCGTTGAGATCGAGACACCGACCCTCATCCGCTCCACGCCGGAAGGGGCGCGGGACTTCGTGGTGCCCAGCCGCCTGCAGCCGGGAAAGGTCTACGCCCTGCCGCAGTCGCCACAGGTCCTCAAGCAGCTGCTGATGGTGGCCGGATATGACCGCTACTACCAGCTGGCCCATGCCTACCGCGACGAAGACTTCCGCGCCGATCGGGGGCCGGAGCACACCCAGATCGACATCGAGATGAGCTTCGTCCGTGAGGCGGACGTGATGGCCACGGTCGAGCAGATGGTGACTGCGGTCAGCGCCGAGGTGGTGCCCGAGCGTCCCATCGCACAGGTTCCGTTCCCGCGACTGACCTATGCCGACGCCATCGCCCGATACGGCTCCGACAAGCCCGACGTCCGGCTCGGAATGGAGCTGGTGGACCTCGGCTCAGCGGTGTCGGGTACCGACCTCCGGGTCTTTACCGATGCCCTGGCCGCCGGCGGCGCGATCCGCGGCCTGGTCGCACCCGGCTGCGCGGGATTCTCCCGACGCCAGACCGATGCGCTGACCGATCTGGCCATCCGGCATGGCGCCGGTGGATTGGTGCATCTGGCGGTGGAAGCCGATGGCTCCCTGAAGGGGCCCATCGCCCGCCACCTGCCGCCGGCCACAGCGGAGCAAGTGATCGAGGTCAGTGGCGCCGTGCCGGGCGACCTGATCCTGGCGGTCGCCGACGCGGACGGCCATCGGGGGGCCGAGGCCCTGGGGAGGGTCCGAGTGGACCTCGGGGCTCAGCTCCGCCTCGGCCAGCCGGGCGTGCTGTCGTACGTGTGGGTCCACCGCTTCCCGATGTTCAAGTGGGATGCCGAGGGCAACCGCTGGGACGCGACCCACAACCCGTTCAGCGCCCCGGTTTGGGACGAGGCCGACGACATGGAGCGCGACCCGGCGGCCATCCACGCGCAGCAGTACGACCTGGCCCTCAACGGTTGGGAGCTGGGTGGCGGCTCGATCCGGATCCATCGCCGCGACCTCCTGGAGCGAGCGTTCGCCTTGATGGGCCACACGATCGAGGGCATGCGCGACCAGTTCGGGGCGCTCCTCGACGCCCTCGAGTTCGGCGCGCCCCCACACGGCGGGATCGCGATTGGGCTGGACCGATGGGCCGCGCTGCTCACCGATCAGGACAACATCCGCGAGGTGATGGCCTTCCCCAAGACCCAGTCGGGGAGCGACCTCATGCTGGGTGCCCCGTCGCCCATCGCGGCCGAGCAGCTGGCCGAGCTTGGGCTGCGGCTCGCCGATCAGTCGCCCGAGGGCTCGTAGCCGCCGTCCACGTGGCGTTCGGTCCCCCGCAGGGCCGGGTTGAAGATGCAGACGAGGCGGGCTCCGCCGGGGCTGCGCGCGGTATGCCGGTCATGCTGGTCGAGGGCATACACCCCTCCCGGCCCTACCGCGAACTGCCGCCCGCTGGCGGCATCGGTGATCTCCATCCCGCCCGACACGACGTAGCAGGCCTCGAGGTGGTGCCGATACTCGAGCTCCATCGCGAAGCCGGCCTGGATCACGACGTCGTTCAGGGAGTAGCCCATCCGGTCCGCTGCGGTCAGAATCCGGCGGCTGGTCCAGTCATCGCCCGAAACTTCGTGTTGGGTGCCGGTCACGTCATCGGCTGATCGAATGATCATCGGTCTCTCCTGTGCGGTTGCTCGACTGGCGCGGGCCGATTGTGGCCCGTCCGCATGGCTGGGGCATAATCGCCCACGACCATGGCCATCTACCTCGACCACGCCGCGACCACCCCCCTGCGGCCCGAGGTCCTCGAAGCCATGCTGCCCTACCTGACCGAGCATTTCGGCAACCCGTCCAGCCTCCATGCCGCCGGGCGTCGGGCCCGGCAGGGCCTCGACGAGGCGCGTGAGACCGTGGCCGGCGTGCTGGGCGCCAAGCCACGGGAGATCGTGTTCACCTCCGGCGCCTCGGAGAACACCAGCCTGGCCATCAACGGGATCGCGTGGGCAGCGAGCGGCCGCGGCCGCCACATGGTCACCACCGTGATCGAGCACCGGGCGGTTCTGAACACCTGCGCAGTCCTCGAACGGCACGGGTTCGAGGTGACGTACCTGCCCGTGGACCGATACGGCCAGGTGGACCCGGACGCGGTGGCAAATGCGATCGGCCCGCACACCACCCTGGTCGCGATCGGGTATGCCAATAACGAGGTCGGGACCGTTCAACCCATCGCCCAGATCGGCGCCATCTGCCGGGAGCGGAAGGTCGTCTTGTACACCGATGCCACCCAGGCGGCGGCCTCCTTGGCGCTCGACGTGGATAGCCTCCGGGTCGACCTGTTCGGCATCGCGGCCCACAAGGTCGAAGGGCCCAAGGGGGTGGGCGCGCTGTTCGTGCGCCAGGGGACGAACCTCATTCCCCAGCAGCAGGGTGGGTCGCAGGAGCGGCAACGGCGTGCGGGGACCGAGAACGTGGCCGGGGCCGTCGGACTGGGTGAGGCGCTGCGCCTGGCTCGGGCCGACGCTGAGCGCCTGGCGGCCGAGAACGAGCGCCAGCGGGGGTTGCGCCAGCGGCTCACGCATCGTCTCGAGGGAATTGCCGACGGCGAGCTTACGGGCCACCCGGAGGCGCGATTGCCGAACAGCGTGAGCTGGGCTTTCCGCGGCGTGGAGGGCGGTGACCTGGTGGCGGCCCTCGACCTGGAGGGCGTGGCCGCGTCCACCGGCAGCGCCTGCACGTCGGGGAGCGCCGAGCCGAGCCACGTCCTGGCGGCCATGGGGGTGCCGTCGGATCTGATTCGCGGTTCGCTGCGCCTGAGCATGGGCCGCACCACCACGGCTGCCGAGATCGATCGTGCGGCGGACCTGGTGGCCGCCAGCGTCGAGCGGGTTCGCGCCGCGGCCCAGCCCGCTGCGGCGGACGCCGCGCCGGCCCCGGCGGGGGCCTGAGAGAGCACCGGTGCCGCGGATCGTGGCCGCCATGAGCGGCGGCGTGGACTCCAGCGTGGCCGCGGCGCTGCTCGCCCGCGAGGCTGCGGTGGGGGGCGACGAAGTCGTCGGGGTCTGGATGCGCACCCACCCGGATCGGGGCGAGGGGTGGGAGCCGCGGCGCGGCTGCTGCTCAACCGAGGCCGCGGACGACGCCCGCCGCGTCGCGCAGCGGATCGGCATCCCGTTCTTCATCCTCAACGTCGAACCCGAGTTCGGGGCCCAGGTCATCGACGCCTTCGCCGAGGCGTACCTCGGGGGGACCACGCCCAACCCATGCCAGGCCTGCAACCAGAAGATCAAGTTCGACCTCCTCGCCCGGCGCGCCGTGGGCGCCTACGGGGCGGATGGCGTGGCAACCGGGCACTACGCTCGCATCGCGCACCGCGACGGCCGATGGCGGCTGCTGCGGGCCGTGGACGAGGCCAAGGATCAGACGTACTTCCTGTGGAACCTCGACCAGCCCCAGCTGGCTGCCACCCGCTTCCCGCTGGGGGAGATGACCAAGCCGCAGGTCCGGCAGCTGGCGACCGAGATGGAGCTCCCCACCGCGGCCACGCCCGAGTCCCAGGAAATCTGCTTCGTCCCCGCGGGCGACTACCGGGCGCTGCTGGCCGAGCGCATGGCCTACGTCGGTGAGTCGGGGCCCATCGTGGACGGCGAGGGTCGCCGGCTCGGCACCCATACCGGCTTCGCGCACTACACGGTTGGCCAGCGACGCGGGCTGGGGCTGACCGCCAGCGAGCCGCACTACGTGCGCGAGATCCGGCCTGAGACCAACGAGGTCGTGGTCGGGTCGCGTGACGACCTCGCCGCGCGCGGCTTCGTCGCCGACGCTCGCCATTTCGTGGCCGGCGCGCCGCCGGCCGAGCGATTCGAGGCCCAGGTCCGGATTCGGCATCGGGCGCCCGAGGTGAACTGCGAAGTGACGCTGGTCGGGTCGGAGCGGATGGTCGTGGAGACCGCCGAGCCGGTGTGGGCCGCAGCCCCCGGCCAGTCCGCCGTCCTGTACCTCGGCGACGAGTGCCTGGGCGGAGGCCGGATCGCTCGGGCCTGAGCCGTGGTGCCGTGGGCCATCTGGACCGTGCTGGTGGCCGCCATCAACCTGACCCTGTTCATCGCCCTTCGGGGCCGCTGGGGCCGCCAGGCCCTCGTGCTGGCCCTGGCTGCCGTGGCCGGCACCGCGGCCGGCAATGCCGTGGCCGGCCTGGTCGGCTTCGACCTATTGGTCTTCGGCGAATTCCACCTGGCGGCGGCCATCATCGGCGCCCAGCTGGCGCTGGCGACGACCGCGGCGCTGGCGACGCTGCTCTCGCCGCCCGGTGATCCGAGCCGGCGGCGCGACGGGTCCGGGCCGGGCCGGTAGAATCGGTGCCCCACGACGAAGTCCCCTCATAGGAGCGATGCACACGCTATGAATGATTCCGGTTTCGGAAGTTTCGTGGCCGGTCTGGTCATCGGTGGCCTGATCGGCGCGGCAGTCGGGCTGCTCCTGGCGCCCGAATCGGGCGAAGAGATGCGCGGCAAGGTCGGCGAGTTCGTCGATGAGCGGACGCGAGACCTGGGCGACGCGGTCAGCGAAGGCAAGGTGGCCGCCGAGCAGGCCCGCACCGCCATGCTGGCCGCGCTCCAGCGCGACACGACCACCGAGGCCCCGGCCGAGGAGAGCGCCAGCTAGCTTCTACCGGTGACGCCAAACAGGTCGCGCCTGAGCGAGTTCCGCATGCAATCCCTTCCCGCGGCGGAGATCCGCGAGCGCTTCCAGCGCTTCTTCGAGGCGCGCGGTCACACTCGCGTGCCGCCTGCCCCGCTGCTCGCGCGCGACGATCCCACGCTGCTGTTCACGAATTCGGGGATGGTCCAGTTCAAGCGGGTCCTGACCGGAGAGGAGACGCGCCCCTACAAGCGGGCCGTCGACAGCCAGCCCTGCCTGCGGGTGGCCGGCAAGCACAATGACTTCGAGGAGGTGGGCCGCACACCCCGCCACCAGACCCTGTTCGAGATGCTCGGCAACTGGAGCTTCGGCGACTACTTCAAGAGCGAGGCCATCCACTGGGCGTGGGAGTTCCTGACTGATCCCGACCAGCTCGGGATGGATCCCGACCGTCTGGCGGCCACCGTCTACACCGATGACGACGAGGCCTATCGGATCTGGACCGATGAGATCGGCCTCCCGGCCGATCGGGTCGTCCGTTGGGGCAACATCGCCGTCGGCGACGACCACAACTTCTGGCAGATGGCCGACACCGGGCCCAGCGGACCGTGCAGCGAGATCCATTTCGATCGGGGCGCCGAATTCAGCGAAGGTCCGGACTGCATCCCCGACCATTCCGAGACGTGCCCGCGCTGGCTCGAGTTCTGGAACCTGGTCTTCATGCAGTTCGACCGGTCCGCGGACGGGACGCTCACTCCGCTGCCGTTCCAGAGCGTGGACACCGGACTGGGCCTCGAACGAACAGCGTCCATCCTTCAGGGCGTCGACAGTAACTACCAGACCGACCTATTCATCCCGATCATCCAGCGGCTCCGGTCTCATCTTGGCCACGACCCGGAGACCGTGGAGGCTGAGCGGTTCAGCTACCAGGTGGTGGCGGATCACGCGCGGGCCATGACGTTCCTGATCGGCGAGGGGGTCCGCCCCTCGAACGAGGGCCCGGGCTACGTCCTGCGCAGGATCATGCGGCGCGCCGTCCGCCACCTCCGGCTGATGGGGATCTCCCGGCCGGTTCTGTCGGAGACCTGCGCGGCGGTAATCGAGCTGATGGGCGCCGCGTATCCGTACCTTGCAGAACGCCGGGACGAGATCCTGGCCGAGGTCGACGCCGAGGAGAAGCGCTTTGCGCGGACGCTGGAGGCCGGCTCGGAGCGGCTGGCGCAGCTGATCGAGGCTGCCGGGCGCGGCGGCGTCATCGGTGGAGACGACGCCTTCAAGCTCCATGACACCTTCGGCTTCCCGATCGACCTCACGGTCGAGATCGCGGCCGAGGCGGGAGTGACTGTCGACCGTGACGGATTCGAGGCCGCCATGGCCGCGCAGCGCGAACGGTCCCGCGGCGACAAGCGCGCCGGATACACGTCAGACCCGGCCCTCGCCGGTCTGGCGTCGGAGTTCGTCGGCTACCCCAACCAGACCCGCGCCGATGGGCTGGAGGTCATCGGCGTCAAACCGGCTGCGGACGGCGGTCCGGCGGCCGTTGTGCTGGCCCAGACCCCGTTCTACCCCGAGGGCGGCGGGCAGATCGGTGACTGGGGGCGACTCACCGGACCTGGGGGGTGGCTGGACGTGGTCGACACCCAGCGCGACGGGGATGCCATCGTCCATCTCGGTGCCCTGGACGGCGACCTGGCGGTGGGTGAGTCGGTCCGAGCCGAGGTGGACGAGGAGCGGCGCTTGGCTGCGGCGCGCAACCACACCGCCACCCACCTGCTGCATCGGGCGCTGCGCGACGTGCTCGGGGAGCACGCCAAGCAGGCGGGGAGCTGGGTCGGCCCGGAGGGGTTGCGCTTCGACTTCCCGGCCGATGCGCCGACGCCACGCGACGCGCTGACCCGAATCGAGGCCATGGTCAACGAGCAGGTCCGTCGAAACCTGGAGGTGACCCCGACCTGGATGCCGCTGGCCGAGGCGCAGGCCTCGGGCGCGGACATGTTCTTCGGGGAGAAATATGTCCCCGAGTCCGTGCGGCTCGTGGCCTGCGGCGACTATTCGCGCGAGCTGTGCGGGGGCACCCACCTGGCGGCCACCGGGCAGGTCGGCTCCTTCCGGATCACCGGCGAATCAAGCATCGGCGCCGGCATGCGCCGGATCGAAGCCGTGACCGGCGCCGCGGCGGAGGCGCTCATCGAGACCCGCCTGGATGCACTGCGTGCCGCGGCACATCTGCTTGAGACGCGTGACGAAGAGGTCCCGGCACGAATCGAAGCCCTCCTGGCTCGCCTGCGCGAGGCCGAGCGCCGGGGGCGCGTGGCGCCAGCCCCCCGGTCGCGCCTCGACGCGGCGGCGGCGCTTCGGGACGCACAGCAGGCGGGGGACGCCGCGGTGATCGTGCAGCCCTACCCCGAGGCGGATGCCAGCGCCCTGCGCGCCCTGGTGGATGACCTGCGGGGGGCCGGCGGTCGGTTCGTGGCGGTCGTGACCGGCGCCGCCGACGGCCAGCCCACGTTGGTCGTGGCGGCCAGTCGAGACCTGGCCGCCGAAGGGTTTGACGCGGCCGACGTCGTGCGGCAGGTGGCTCCTCTCTTAAAGGGCGGCGGCGGAGGCCGGGCGGACATGGCCCAGGCCGGCGGGTCGGATCCATCCGGCCTGGACCGGGCGCTGGCCGAGGCTGCCCGAATTGCGCTGGACGCCCTCCACGCCATCGAGGCACGCTGAGCCGTGCGCCGGGTGGGGCCTGCCGCGTGGGCCGATTGATCGGCATCGACCCCGGGGAACGACGGATTGGCGTGGCGGTAGGCGACGACGAGACCGGCATGGCATTTCCCCGCCCGGCGCTGAAGGCCAGCGCGCGGGCCCCGGCTGGCATCCGCGCGCTCGCCGACGCGGAAGGCACGAAGCGGGTGATCGTGGGTCTTCCTCTCAACATGGATGGCAGTGAAGGGTCGCAAGCCGCCGCGGCGCGCGCGTTTGGTGCGCGGTTGGGTGCGCTGGGGCTGGACGTGAGCTTCAGCGACGAGCGTCTCACCACCTGGGATGCGGCGGAGCGAATGGCTCGGTCCGGCTCACGCCCATCGGCCCCAGACGCGATAGACTCTGCCGCCGCCGCCCTCATCCTGGAGCAGTACCTCGTCGATCGCCGCCGGCGGCCTGAGGGAGCTTGATGTACGACCCGTCCATGACGCCTGCTGAGCAGGAGCAGGTTCGCAATGCGCGCATTCGCCGTCTCCGCGCCGAGCGCGAGGGCGCGGGGCGGCGTCTGCGTGGCAGGCCGCTGCAGCCCTTCGTGCTGCTGGGGTGGATCGGTGGCGTCATTGCGCTCACGGCGATCGTCCTGTACCTCGCGGTGCTGGCCCTCTCGCCGGCCATCATGGCCTGGGTCGAACAGCGGCCCACCTTGATCCAGAACGAGCTGCTCGTCGACTTCGTCAACTGGTACCGCCCCGAAGCCATCGCCGACGAGGCGGCCAGCGACACCTATCGGCGCGTGTCGATCGAGATCCCGCCCGGCGCGACCGATGCTTTCATCGGCCAGTTGCTCGTAACCCGGGGCCTGATGCACAGCGAGCTCGCCTTCCACCACCAGGTGTACCTGGCCGACCGGGAGGGCAACCTGCAGGCCGGCCAGTACGACCTGTCGCCCACGATGCGTCCGTCGTTCATCATCGCCGCCCTGCGCCAGGAGGCGGGGCCCGAGGTCACGATCACCATCCTGGAGGGGTTGCGCCTGGAGGAAGTCGTCGCCTACCTGGGCTCCACCGACCTGACCATGGACCTGGACGCGTTTCGCGGGCTGGTCACGACTCCACCGCCTGACCTCCTGGCCGCATATCCCTTTTTGGCCGAGCTGCCCGCCGGGCGGACCCTGGAGGGCTACCTGTACCCGGACACCTACCGCGTCTTCGCCAACGCCACCGCCCGTGCCGTGGTGGAACGCCTCCTGACGACGTTCGACCAGCGGCTGAGCCAGGAGATGCGTGACCAGCTCGCCGTACGTGGGCTGACGATCGACTTCGCCGTTCGGCTGGCGTCCATCGTCGAACGCGAGGCCGTGCTCGACGAAGAGCGTGCCCTGATCGCGGGCGTCTACAGCCAACGCCTGCAGACCGCGGGGTGGAACCTGGACGCCGATCCGACCCTCCAGTACGGGCTCGCCACTGCGGAATTTGGCGCCTTGCCGATGTCCGAGTGGGGAACCGTCCGCTGGTGGCAGCCCTTGCCGGCCGGCGGGGCGGAGATCATCCTCCCCGAGACATTGCTTCCGTTCCAGACCTACCAGGTCGGCGGATTGCCGCCCACGCCCATCGCCTCCCCGCGCATCGCCTCGCTGCAGGCGGCCGTCTTCCCCGACTTGACCAACGGCTATTTCTTCTTCGTGGCCGCCTGCCCCAACGGCGTGCGGGACGGGTCGCATCGCTTCGCGGTGACGCTCGCCGAGCACGACGCGAACATCTCCCAGATGAACGCGGAGTGCCCCTGACCATGGCCGGCCCCGATCCGTTCGCCGGCGAGCGATCGGCTCGCGTGGCGGCCCTGCGGAAGCTCCGCGGCGAGCGTGCGTTGGACGGCATCCTGGTCCAGTCCCGAGCCACCAGCCGCTACCTCTCCGGGTTCTCCCTGCGGCGTGGCGATGAGTCCACATCCGGCTACTCCGGCACACTGCTCATCAGCGCCGACCGGGGCTGGATCCTGGCTGACAACCGCTACCTGGAACAGGCGGCGGTCGAGGCGCCGGGATGGGAGCTGGTCCTGACCGCTGACCCCCTCCCCGTCGCCCTGCCACCTCTGCTCGCCGAGGCGGGCATTCGTCGACTTGGCCTGGGGGCTGACCGCATCTCGCACGCCGTGTGGCAATCCCTATCGGCCGCGGCGGCCGCGGTCGAGCTGGTGCCCGTGGAATCCGACCTTGCCGAGCTGAGGATCGTGAAGAGCGCGGCCGAGGTCGACGCCATCGGCCGCGCCTGCGCGCTCGGTGACCGCGCCTTCGACTTCGTCGTGGCGGCCGTCCAGCCTGGCATGACCGAGCGTGAGGTGGCGCGGCTCATCACGCAGTTCTTCGAGGACCAGGGCGCCGAGGATCTGGCCTTCGACAGCATCGTGCTCGTCGGGGCGCGGGCATCGATGCCACATGGCACCCCGAACGACACCGCCGTGCGGCTGGGCCAGCCACTGTTGATGGACTTCGGCTGCCAGGTTGACGGATACCGCTCCGACATGACCCGGACGGTGTTCGTGGGCCAGCCCGATCCGCAGGCACGGCGCCGCCACGACCTGGTGGCCGGGGCGCAGCAGGCCGCGTTGGCGGCGATCCGGGTTGGCGCGCCGGCCTCGGCGCCGCATCAGGCCGCCCAGGCGTATCTCGCCGATGCCGGGTATCCGGGCGCCTTCAGCCACGGGGTCGGTCACGGGGTCGGTCTCGAGACCCATGAGCCGCCCAGCCTGAAGACCTCCGATGCCCCGCTGCGAGCCGGGATGGTGTTCAGCGTGGAGCCGGGGCTCTATCTGCCCGGCGAGATCGGGATCCGGATCGAGGACATCGTGGTCCTCGAAGAAAGCGGTCCGCGGCTGCTGACCACGTCGCCGCGCGACGCGTTCGTGATCGGCGAACGGCAAGCGGCATGATCAGCACCGGGGAGATCCGCAAGGGGGTCGTCTTCGAGCTCGACGGCCATCCGGTGAAGGTCCTCGACTGGACGCACATCAAGATGGCCCGCGGCTCGGCCCAGGTCCGGCTCAAGATACAGAACGTGCGAACGGGCGCCATCACCGAGCGGACCTTTCAGGCCGGCACCCGCTGGCCGCGGGGCCGGGTCGAGCAGCGCAAGGTGCAATACCTGTACGCCGACGGCGACGCCTATCACTTCATGGACACCGAGACCTACGACCAATTCGCGATCAGCGTCGCACAGCTGGGTGAGGACGCCCGGTTTCTGAAGGAGAGCACCGAGGTCTCCGTGTCCAAGTACGAGGGCGAGGTCCTGGGCGTCGAGCTGCCGGTCAGCGTCGACCTCAGGGTGGTCAGCACCGAGCGCGGTTTCGCCGGCGACACCGCCACCGGCGCCCGCAAGCCGGCCACCCTCGAGACAGGGCTCGTGGTCCAGGTCCCGCTGTTCGTGAACGAGGGCGACCTGCTCCGCGTCGACACCCGGACCGGCGAATACCAGACCCGGGTCCAGTAGGGCTCGGCCAGGCCAGGCCAGACCGATGACGACCGCCCCCGAAGCCAGCGCTGGCCCCCGCGTGTGGCGGGTGTCCGATCTGAACCGGCGCGTCCGCGGGTTGCTCGACGCCGATGCCACGCTGGCCGACGTCTGGGTCGAAGGCGAGGTCAGTGGGCCGAGCTTCCCGCCGTCGGGTCACTGCTTCTTCACCCTCAAGGACGCGCACAGCCAGATCCGGGCGGTCCTGTTCCGCGAGGAGCTCGAGCGTGCCACCGTCCGGCCCCAGCATGGCGCCCAGCTGGTGTGTCACGGCCGCGTCCGTGCCTACGAGCCGCAGGGCGTGTACCAGCTGTACGTGGAGTCGGTCACCCCCGTTGGGGCGGGTGACCTGCACGCCCAGTACGAGGCGCTCCGTGCCAAGCTGGCGGCCGAGGGCCTGTTCGAGGAGTCGCGCAAGCGGCCCCTCCCGCGCTGGCCGCGCCGGATCGGGGTCGTCACATCCCCGGTGGGGGCGGTGTGGGACGACATCTGCACCGTTCTTCGGCGCCGGTACCCGCTGGTGGAGGTGGTCCTCTCGCCTTCGGCCGTGCAGGGCGCCGTCTCCGCACCGGCCATCGTGCGCGCCCTGCGGCGCCTGTACGCCGTGGACGGACTGGACCTGGTCATCCTGGCCCGCGGTGGCGGGTCGATCGAGGACCTGTGGGGCTTCAACGCCGAGGAGGTGGTGCGGACCGTGGCCGCTTCGCCGATCCCGGTCGTGGTCGGCGTCGGCCACGAGAGCGACATCACCCTGGCCGACTTCGCCGCCGACCGGCGCGCACCCACGCCCTCGGCCGCGGCCGAGATTGCGGTCCCCGACGGGACCCAGCTGCCCACCATCCTGGCCCGGCTCAGCGAGCGGTCGGCGACCGCCACCGCGGCTCGGCTGGAAGCCGCCCGGCGAGCGGTACGGGGCGAGGGTCGAGCCCTGACCGGGCTGCGACCCGACCTTGGAGCCGCTCGCCAGCGCGCCGCCGATCTGCTCGATCGAGGCCACCGCGCCCTGGGGACGGACCTCGAGCGGCGGCGGCTGGCGGCGGCCGGCCTGCGGGCCGCGTTACGGGCGCTCGGCCCGGCGGCCACACTCGACCGCGGCTACGCCGTCGCGCGCCGTCCGGATGGCATGATCCTCCGCGACCCGACCGACGTGGAGGCGGGGGACGGCCTCGAGGTCATCGTGGCCCGCGGCGCCGTGGATGCCCGGGTCACCGGCGTGCGGCCGGGCGACATGGAGGAGCTCCTGGGATGAGCGAACCGGACCCCAGCGTTACCGGCGACGACTTCGCCGGGCGGCCGTTCGACGAGCTGGTGGCCGAGCTCCAGCGCATCGTGCAGACCCTCGAGGCCGGCCAGGTCGGGCTCGAAGAGAGCATCACCCTGTACCGCGAGGGGCTTCGCCTCCACGCCGCCTGCGAGGGGCGGCTGCGGGCTGCCGAGCTGGCCATCACCGAGCTCGGACGGCGTGGCCTGGCCGGCGCCGAGGTGCCGGAGGCGTCGCCTGACCCCTGATCTGCCCCAGGCGCCGGCGGCGGAGCCCGTCGGGCATCGGTCTATACTCGCCTCCGTTTTGACCGCGACGCCGTCAACGATCGTCCTGGAGCGCATCTCCGAGCCCGCCCAGCTTCGGTCGCTGACCGATGCCGAGCTCGAGACCCTGGCGGCCGAGCTGCGCGCGAAGATGATTCGCACCGTTCAGCGTACGGGTGGGCACCTGGCCTCCTCGCTGGGAGCGGTGGAGATCGCCATCGCCCTGCACCGGGTCATGGACTCGCCGCGCGACCGCATCGTGTGGGACACAGGGCACCAGGCCTACGCCCACAAGCTCCTCACCGGCCGCACGTCGAGCTTCGACACCCTGCGCCAGGTCGGCGGCATCGGTGGCTTTCCGCGGCGTTCCGAGAGCCCCCACGACGTGTTCGACGGCGGCCATGCCGGGACCGGAGTGAGCATCGCGGCCGGCCTGGCGGCGGCCCGCGACCTGCGACCGCCGGGTGACCTCGGGCGCGAGCAGCGGATCGCGGTATGCGTCGGTGATGCGGCTCTCACCAGCGGGCTGACCCTGGAGGCCCTGAACCACCTGGGGCACACGCACAGCCGGGTGCTGATCGTCCTCAATGACAACGAGATGAGCATCAGCCCCTCGGTGGGTGGGCTCTCGACGCGTCTCAACAGGCTGCGCCTGTCGCGGGCGTACCAGGAGACGAAGTCGTTCACCGCCCGCGTCCTGCCCCGGATACCCCTGATCGGGCGTCCGCTGTACGACGCCCTGGCCTGGGCCAAGGAGGGCTTCAAGCGGTCGTGGGCCAAGGTGTCGTTCTTCGAGGACATGGGGATCACCTACATCGGCGTCCTCGACGGCCATGACCGGGCCGATATGGAGGAGGCCTTCGAGGCCGCGTTCCACATCGACCGCCCGGTCCTGATCCACGTCAAGACCATCAAGGGACGTGGATACGGGCCGGCCGAGCAGGACAGTCAGGCCTTCCACGGGGCGAGCCTGCCGCCGATCGACCTGGGCCTCATCGATCCCACCGAGGAGCCGCTGCCGGCTCCGGGCGCCTCCCGCCACCGCCCGAAGTCGTACACCCACGTGTTCACCGAAGAGCTGATCCGGCTGGCGGAGTCCGACCCGCGGATCTGCGCCCTCACCGCCGGCATGCCCACCGGGACCGGCCTGTCCGCCTTCCAGAAGCGGTTTCCGAGCCGATTCTTCGACGTCGGGATCGCCGAGCAGCACGCGCTGACGATGGCCACCGGGCTCGCGCTGGCGGGCATGCGCCCGGTGGTCGCCATCTACTCGACCTTCAGCCAGCGGGCATTCGATCAGCTGGTCCACGACGTGTGCCAGAACAACGCACGGGTGGTGCTGGGCATCGATCGGGCGGGACTGGTCGGCGAGGATGGAACGAGCCACCAGGGAATGTTCACCCTGCCGGCTCAACGTGCCCTGCCGAACCTGGTCATCGGCTCGCCGGGCGACGAGCAGGAGCTGCGCGACCTGGTCGTGACCGCCCTGGCCCATGACGGGCCCATCACCCTCCACTACCCGCGCGACGCCGGGGAGGACCTGCCGGATCGCGTTGGACGCGCGGTCGAGATCGGGAAGGGCGAGGTGCTGCGGGACGGCGCCGACCTGCTCCTGGTCGGCTTCGGCCCCATCGTCCAGCGGCTGCTCCTGGCGGCCGACGAGCTGGGGGCCGCGGGCCTGGATTCGACCGTGGTCAATGCGCGCTGGGCGAAGCCGATCGATGCCGGTTTGCTGGCCCGCCTGGCGGCCGGAAAGCGCCTGGTGGTCACCGCCGAGGAAAGCGCGGCGATGGGCGGATTCGGGGACGGGGTGCTCGACGTGCTCAACCAGGCCGGAGTGCGCGCGCCGGTGCTGAAGATCGCGCTCAGTGAGGGCTTCGTCGACCACGGCTCGGTGGACGACCTGCGTCGCCAGCAGCGCATCGACGTCCCCGGCATCGTGGCCCGCATTCGCGAGGCGCTGGGGATCGACGTCGCGGTCGACGAGAGCCGCGCCCCGACGTCGACTGCCGCCTGACCGATGCCCGGCCCCGGGCCGGGGGCGCGGATCCGCGCCGACCAGCTGGTCGTGGATCGCGGGCTGGCCCGATCGCGAGCCGAAGCGCAGGCGCTCATCTTGGCCGGCGCGATTCGCGTCCAGGGCGCCGAGGGCCGTCGCCTGGTCGCCGGACAACGCCTCGATCCATCACTGACCCTGGTTCGGGATCCCGGTCCGGCCTGGGCATCACGGGGCGGCGAGAAGCTCGCGGCCGCGCTGGACGCGTTCGATATCGACGTCTCCGGGCTGGTGTGCCTCGATGCCGGTGCATCGACCGGCGGGTTCACCGATGTCCTCCAGGCCCGCGGCGCGCGGCGGGTGTACGCGGTGGACGTCGGGCATGGCCAGCTCCTTCCCCGACTGGCCGAGGATCCGCGGGTCGAGGTCATGGATCGCACGAATCTTCGGACCGTGACGACTCTGCCAGACCCGGTCGACCTGGCGACGCTCGACCTGTCGTTCATCTCGCTTCGCCTGGTGCTGGCCCCGGTCCGCCGCCTGCTGGCGCCCCAAGGACGGGTGGTGGCCCTGGTCAAGCCCCAGTTCGAGGCCGGCCGCGCCGACGTGCCGCGGGGTGGCGTGGTCCGCGACCCGGCGGTCCATCGTCGGGTCCTCATTCAGCTGGCTGCGGATGCCCGTCGGGCGGGCTTGGCCGCCCACAACCTCGTGGCATCGCCGCGGGCCGGCCGCCAGGGCAACCGCGAGTTCCTGGCCCTCCTCCGCGCCGCCGAGCCAGCGGACCCGGAGCCGCCGCACGACGAGCCGAGGTGGGGCGTCCTGGTCGACGCCGCCTTGGAGTCGCGTATTACGATCTGACCGTGGCCAGGACCGCCGAGCGCGCGCCCAAGGTCGAGCAGCTGAGCGTCGGCTTCGACCTGGATCCCATCGTCTTGGCGCCCGATCTGCCGTCGGACACGATGCGCCAGATCGTCTCGATCCGGATGCCGGATGCCCTCATCGAGCGGGTGGACGCGGTCGCACGGTCCCGGGGAGTCTCCCCATCCGCGCTCATGCGGGCCCTCATCGCCGCCGGCCTGGATCGCTCGTATGCGGCGCTCACCGAGTCGGAGGCCGCTTCCGACCTCGCCGCCGAGCTGGCCGCCCTCCGGCAGCGCGTCGAGGACATCGCCACCTCCCTGGCGGCTGATCGCCCATCGTGAGCGAAGCCCGGCTGGAGCACATCGGCTTCGCGGTCAGCCGGTACAACCCGCAAGCTGCCGGAGCGCTGGAGCGCGGCCGGGCGTGGTGCGCAGCACACGGCATTTCGGCCTGGGACGCGGTCGCCGACGACGAGGAGCGGCTCGCCGCCGAGTTGGCGGGCAGCGACCTGGTGACGGTGCTCGGTGGCGACGGGACGTTCCTCCGGGTGGCGCGCGCGATCGGTGATTCACAGGTCCCGGCCCTCGGCGTCAACCTGGGAAGGGTGGGCTTTCTGGCCAAAGTCGAGCCCGACGACCTGGAGACCGCTCTGGACGGCATCGCCGCCGGCCGCTACACGCTGGCCGAGCGGATGCGCCTGGGCGCAACCATCGGGCGTCGGGACGGGGGCCGCCTCTCGGCAGCCTGCCTCAATGAAGTGGCGGTCGCGCGCGCCGCGCAGGTCCGCCTCATCCAGGTCGAGGTCGAGGTCAGTGGCAGCCATCTGGCCACGTACCTCGCGGACGGGGTGGTGGTGGCCACGCCCACCGGGTCCACGGCCTACTCCTACTCGGCTGGCGGCGCCGTGGTCGACCCGCGCCTCCGCAACCTGGTCATCACCCCGGTGGCCGCATACCTGTCGGCGATCCACAGCGTGGTCGCCGGCGAGGACCACCTCATCCGTCTCAGCCTGCGCGAGGCGTTCGGCGGGGCCGTCGTCTCGTTCGACGGGCAGCGCGACGTGCCCCTGGAAGTCGGGGAGACGGTCGAGGTCCGGGCCCTGCCCATCCCGTTGCGCCTGGTCGAACCCGAGGGCAGCACCCCGTTCTACGACCTGCTCCGCACCAAGGCCTCGCTGCTCCCGGATTAGCCCATGCCGCAGCCGCAGGTCGACCCGCGCCTGGTGGCGGCCGTCGACGAGTTCCTGCTCGAGATCCGCGTCGAGCGCGGCCTGTCCCCGCTGACCATCGCCGCCTATCGACGCGACCTGGGCCAGTTCGCCGCCAACGCCGGGACGGCTTGGCGGGACGATCCGTCAGCCGTGGGCGAGTTCGTCGCCCGCCTGCGCCGCCAGGGCCGCCGCGCGACGACCCAGGCCCGCAAGGTGGCCGCCATTCGCAGCTTCTATGGCTTCGCCCGGCGGGAGGGGATCATCGAGCGCAACCTGGCCGACCTCATCGACCCCCCACGCCCGGGCCGCTACTTGCCCGAGGTCCTTGCGCCGGACGAAGTCGAGCGCATCCTGGCCGCGCCGGGCGACGATCCACCCGGAATCCGCGACGCGGCGATCCTCGAGCTGCTGTACGCCTGCGGACTGCGGGTCAGCGAGCTCACCGGACTGGACCTCGACCGCCTCAACCTGCCGGGACTCGAGGTGCGGGTCATCGGGAAGGGCAATCGGGAGCGGCGCGTCCCGATGGGGGAGCCGGCGCGGGACCGGTTGCAACGGTACATCATGGGGCCGCGCCAGGACTGGACGGCCAAACGACCGATCGCCGCCGTCTTCGTGTCGCAGCGCGGGGCGCGCTTGGGACGGGAATCCGTGTGGCGCCTGGTACGGCGTTGGGGCCGGGTGGCGGGGATCGGCGCCGACGTCACGCCACACACGTTCCGGCACAGCTTTGCCACCCATCTGCTGGAAGGTGGCGCCGATCTGCGGGTGGTCCAGACCCTGCTGGGCCATGCTAGCATCAGCACCACCCAGCTCTATACCCACCTGACCGGCGAGCGCCTGCGGGAGGTGTACGCCCGCGCGCACCCGCGAGCCTGAGGAGCCCAGATCCATGAGTTACGCCCGCAAGCTGCTGGCGCGAGGCGAGGAAATCACCTTCGAGAGCGGCCAGCACTGGTTCGCGGTCGTGGGCCACTCGTGGTGGGCCATCATCCTGGCCATCCTGGCCCTCGCGGTGCTCCTGTTCCTGGTCAACCCCCCGGAAGCATCGCTGGACGGCCCAGGCGAGCTCGTGGCTCTCGTCCTGCTCCTGGTCGCGCTTGCGCGCATCGGCTGGGTGATCTGGGGCTGGCGAAACACCGAGTTTCTGGTCACCACCCGGCGCATCATCCGGGCCGAGGGAATCCTCAACAAGCGGATGTCCGACTCCAGCCTGGAAAAGGTCAACGACGCCCATCTGACCCAGAACCTGTTCGGCCGGATCTTCGGCTTCGGCGACCTGGACATCCTGACCGCCGCCGACGAGCTGGGTGGGATCGAGGACTTCCCTCTGCTGGCGGATCCGGTCGACTTCAAGATCGCGATGCTGAACCAGAAGGAGCTCCTCGAGCGACCTGACCTGGCGGCGCCTGCTTACCAGCGCCAGCAGGCGCCGGCCATGCGTCCGGCTGAGCCGATGTCGCCGCGGGCGGGCAGCGATCGGGTGACGGTGATCGATGAGGGGACCGGCGCGGCTGCAACGCGATCTCCCACCCCGCCCGCTGGACCCGAGCCGACCCCGGCGACTCCCGCGGCGCCCAGCTCGGCCCCGGGCACTCCGGCACAGGACGCGACAGCCACGCTCGAGCGGCTCGCCTCGCTCCGCGACCGGGGCCTCATAACGGCCGAGGAATACGACGCCAAGAAGCGCGAGCTCCTGGAGCGGATCTAGCGTGGCCGATCCCCCGGCCACGCCGAACCTCGGCCGGCGCATCGAGACCGCCGCTGCTGCCATTCGGGCTCGGCTGGCGGCCGAGCCGGCACTCGCCGCCCCGCAGCTGGGCCTGGTCCTGGGTTCGGGCCTGGGCGCCGTGGTCGACCTGCTGGATGCTGCGCCCCGCCTCCACATCTCGTACGGCGACATTCCTGAGGTTCCCGTGTCGGGCGTCACGGGACACGCCGGCGAGCTGGTGGCGGGGATGGTCGGCGGCCGACCGGTGCTCGTCCTGTCGGGACGAGTCCACGCCTACGAGGGCTATACCCATCGCGAGGTGACCATCCTGCTCCGCGCCGCGTTCCAGGTCGGCCTGCGGACCGTGGTCCTGACCAATGCGGCGGGTGGGCTCAACCCCGCCTTCGAGCCCGGCGAGCTGATGCTCGTCACCGACCACATCAACCTGTCGGGCGATAACCCATTGTTCGGCCCCAACATCGACGCGCTCGGACCCCGCTTCCCGGCGCTCACCGACGCATACGACCCCGATCTTGCCGACCGCGCCCGGGCGGCGGCCCAACGCGCCCGCGTCGACCTCCACGAGGGGGCGTACGTCATGCTCGCCGGCCCGAACTACGAGACCCGGGCCGAGCTGCGCATGCTGCGTGGCCTGGGGGCGGACGCGGTGGGCATGTCCACCGTGCTGGAGGTCATCGTGGCCCGCCACGCCGGCGTCCGGGTCCTCGCCTTCTCGCTGATCACGAACAAGGCGACGCCCGACGTCGAGTTCGGGGCCACCCACCAGGAAGTCATCGAGATGGGGAACGTGGGCGCCGCCCGCCTGGTGAAGCTGCTGGGCGAACTGCTGCCGGAGATCGCCTGAGGGTGCTGTTTCTCGGGGATAACATCAGCCTGCCCGCCCTGGCTGGCATCCTGCTCGGCATGCTGGCGGGGATCACGTGCCACGAGTTCAGCCACGCCCTGGTGGCCGACCAGCTCGGCGACCACCGACCGCGGGCGCTGGGCCGGGTCTCACTCAACCCGCTGCGCCACCTCGACCCGTTGGGCACCGCGCTGCTGGTGCTGGTCGGCATCGGCTGGGGGAAGCCGGTCCCCGTGAACGTCGCGGCTCTGCGCCCGGGACGGACTGGGATGGCATTCGTGGCGGGCGCCGGCCCGGTAGCCAACGTCATGGTGGCCCTCATCTTGGCCCTGGCCTATCGGGCGTTCGACCTCACCGGTACCGGTGGCGCCGTGCTGCAGCTGATTTACGTGGCGACCGTCGTGAACCTCCTGCTGGCCATCCTGAACCTGATTCCCATCCCGCCCCTGGATGGCTTCGCCGTCCTGGCGGCCCTCGTTCCTCCGCGCTGGGAGTACAGCATCCGTCGCTACCAGGGCTACGGCGTCGTGCTCCTTCTGCTCCTGCTGATCCTGCCCAACAGCCCGCTCCGTGGCGTCCTCGGCCTGGCGTACCCCTGGGCGGCACTCCTGTGCGGGCTTTGACCGGACCGATGCGCCCCGCCTACCGCGTCCGACAGTTCAGCAACCATCTTCGGGCGCAGGTCGCCCCCGCCGAACGGGCCGCGGCACACGACCTCCTCCCGGCGACCGCGACCCCGCTGTTCGATGCCATGCCGGTGGCCGACCAGCGCCATGCCCTTGATGTCGTCCGGCGCCTGCACCAGGCGGGCGTGGATGATGCCGACCTCCTGGCCGCGGCCCTGCTCCATGACGCCGCCAAGGGCGCCCGACTGCGGTTGTGGCACCGGGTCGTGGTCGTGCTCCTGGAGGCGATGGCGCCGAGGCGCCTGGAGCGCCTGGCATCGACCGATCCAGGCTCCTGGCGGTACCCGTTCGACCTCCACCTGCACCACGCCGAGCGGTCGGCGCGTGCCGCGCTCGACGCCGGCTGCGGTCCGCGAGTCGCGGCCTTCATCCAGGGCACCGCGGATGGCTCGGACGCGCAGCTGGAGGCTGCATTGCGCGCCGCCGACGCGGCATCCTGAGCACATGGCGCGCCAGGCGGTCCCCTCAGAGCGCTCTCAGGCCATCCCGATCGCAGCCGATCCCCGGGTCGGGCTGCCCGTCGGACCGCCGCCCGAATTCCAGGTCGAGCTGCCCGTGTTCGAAGGACCGCTGCCGCTCCTCCTGCACCTCATCGAGTCGGCCGAGCTGGACATCCTGTCCGTCTCGCTGGCCAAGGTGGCCGATGCGTACGTCGCGTTCGTGGCCACCCATCCGGTGGACGCCGCCAACCTGGCCCAGTTCGTCTCCACCGCCGCCCAGCTCATCCTCATCAAGTCGCGGAGCCTGCTTCCCGACGAGCCGCTCGGCCTCGAGGCGGCTGGGGTCGAGGACATCGACGAAGAGGATCTGCGCCGGCGGCTGATCGCGTACCGGGCCATCCGCGACGCGGCTCGCGACCTCGCCGCGCGGGACCTGGTGGCGCCGATGTGGCATCGCGAGCCTCGTTTCTCGGACCTGCCCGAGGCGCCGCTGACTCCGCTCGACCCGGTGGCGCTGTCGGACGCCGTGGCCCGGCTGACCGCCGTCGCGGAGCCGGAGCCCCCCGCGCCGGAGGTCGTGCCGCGCGAAGTCACCGTCGGCCAGCAGATCGGCGTGCTGCGCGCGGCACTGGGCGAGGCCGGACGGGTCGTCCTGCAAACCGTCCTGGCCGCCGGCACGTCCCGGACCGAGCGGGTCGTCACCGTTCTGGCCGTACTCGAGCTCGTCCGTCGCCGCGAGCTCAGCGCTCGGCAGAAGGCGCTCTTCGGCCCGATCGTGCTCGAAATCCTGCCGGAGGTGAACCGATGAGCACCGCTGCCGGGCTGGTGGCGGCCCTGGAGGCCATCCTGTTCGTGGCCGACCGTCCGCTGGCCACCGGCGAGCTGGCGGAGCTGGCCGAGGTCACGCCGCGCGCGGCGGAGGACGCGCTGACGGCATTGGGCGACGCCCTGTCCGGGCGCGGGCTGCGCCTGCAGCGGCTCGACGGGGCGTGGCAGCTGACCACGGCCCCGGAGGTGTCGGATCGGGTTCGGCGCTACGCCGAGCGGGCCGAGGGCCGCCTCAGCCCGGCCGCCCTCGAGGCCCTGGCCGTGGTGGCCTATCAGCAACCGGTGACCCGCGGCGACGTGGAGCGGATCCGCGGCGTGGACTCTGAGTCGGTCATCCGCTCGCTGCTCCACCGGCGGCTGATCGCCGAGGTCGGCCGGCGCGACTCTCCGGGCCGTCCGATCGTGTACCGCACGACCTTCACCTTCCTCGAGCGGTTCGGCCTGGAGGGCCTCGAGCAGCTGCCGCCCCTCCCGGACGAGGCGGCCGTCCTGGTCGCCGGCGGTGACGGCGCCGAGCGGCATGCCGGGTGAGCGGCTGCAGACGGTGCTGGCCCGGGCCGGGCTCGGGTCGCGGCGGGCCGCCGACCGTTGGATCGCCGACGGGCGAGTGACCGTCAACGGGACGCCGGCGACTCCGGGCACCCGGGTGGACGTTTCTCGGGACCGCGTGACCTTCGATGGACGGCCGGTGACGCTGCAGGCTCCGGGCGCGGTCCACCTGGCCATCCATAAGCCGCGCGGTGTCGTGTCGTCGGCCGCGGCCGCTCGAGGGCGACCGGCCGTGGTCGACCTGGTCCACCCTCGACCACCCGGGCGCCTGTGGCCGGCCGGGCGCCTGGACGTCGAGTCCGAGGGACTCATGCTGCTGACCAACGACGGGGCCTGGGCCCAGCGCGTGCTCCATCCGCGGTACGGCATCCAGCGCGAGTACGCCGTCCAGCTTGACCGCATCCCGGCACCGGACGACCTGGAGCGGCTGCTGACCGGGTTTGAGCTCGAGGACGGTCCAGCCAGGCTCCTGAGCGCGGCGCCGACGAGGCGGCCGCGCCACATCGAGATCGGGCCCGAGCCGGCCGCTCCGTGGCTCATGGTCCGGGTGGGGGAGGGTCGTAAGCGAGAGGTCCGGCGCCTGTTCGCCGCGGCTGGCTACCGGGTTCATCGGCTGGTCCGGACCGCCATGGGACCGGTCACCCTGGCCGGGCTGGCACCCGGTGCCTGGCGCCCGCTGAACGCAGGGGAGGTTGCGGCGCTGAGCGGGACGGCACAGCCCGGGCCGCGCCGAGGACGGGCCGCGGGCCTGCAGGTCGCCGTGGACGGAACGTCGGGATCGGGCAAGAGCACCATCGGTCGGGCGCTGGCCGACCGGATCGGAGCGCGCTTCGTGGACACCGGGCTCCTGTATCGGGCCGTGGCCCTGGCCGCGCTCGAGGCCGGGGTCGATCCGGATGACGGGGCCGCCGTCGCGCGCCTCGCGCGCGCCGCAGACATCCACGTGCAGCCCGCGGACGACAACCTGACGGAACCGAGCGAACGGGTGACCCTGGACGGCCGCGACGTCACCGCGCACCTGCGCGAACCGCGGATCGAGCGCGCCGTTCCGGCCGTCAGCCGGCATGCGGCGGTCCGGCAGGCCATGCTGAAGGTCCAGCGTGACGCGGCGCGCGGCCGAGACACGGTGATGGTGGGGCGCGATATCGGGACCGTCGTGCTGCCGGATGCCGATCTGAAGGTGTTCCTGACCGCGTCGGCCGACACCCGGGCGCGACGGCGCGCGGCGCAGATGGGTCGCCCGGACCGCCTGGCGGCCTATCGGCGCGAGATCGAGGACCGCGACCACACCGACATGACCCGCCCGGTGGCCCCGCTCCGCCGGGCCGAGGGTGCCCTGGTCCTGGACACCGGGGAGCTGGATGTCGACGCGTGCGTGGTCGCCATCATCGCCGCGCTGGGACCGCGCGCCGCCCCGTGACCGCCACGATTCCGCGGCTGTGGTTGTATCGGCCGGTCGGCTTCCTGATCGGCATCCTCCTCCGCCTCCTTGGTGGGGTTCGCAGCGTGGGGCTCGAGAACCTCCCGCGCTCGGGCGCGGTCATCCTGGTCGCCAACCACTACACCCTGGCCGATCCGCTGGTCGCCGGGTTCGCCACGTGCTGGCGCATCGGTCGGGTCGTGCACATGGTCAGCAAGGTCGAGGTCCGCGGCTGGCCGCTGATCGGCTGGCTGGGGACGCAGGGTGGCGTCATCTACGTCAACCGACAGGTGGGCGACCTGGGTGCGCAGCGCAAAGCGCTGGCCGTGCTGGCGGCCGGTCGCGCGCTTCTCATCTTCCCGGAGGGCACCCGCAGCCTCAGCGGGGCGCTCATCGCGGCCCGCAATGGGGCTGCCCTCCTGGCCATGCGGAGCGGCGCCCCCATCGTGCCGCTGGCCATCACCGGGACCGAGGGCATGCTGAGCTGGCGGGCCGTCTTCGGCCCGCGTCCGCGGGCCACGGTGCGGATCGGTCAACCCTTCTCGCTGTCGCACCGTCCGGACGGGCCCATCGACCGCGTTGAGCTGGTCGAGGGCACCACCCGGCTCATGCGTGAGGTGGCGGCCCTGCTGCCCCCAGCCCAAAGGGGCGTCCACGGCTGATCAGGCGGTGCGCACCTAGAATGGAGGCGTCATGAGCGCCTCGTCGGCGACCACGCTTCCATCTCGTCCCGAGGTCCGCATCGCGGAGCGGGCCGGCTTCTGCTACGGCGTCCGGCTGGCCATCGACAAGGCCCGCAAGGCATCCGAGGCGGGCGAGCAAGTCACCACCCTGGGCCAGCTGGTCCACAACCCGGGTATCAAGGCCGACCTCGAGGCGCGCGGGATCCATACCGCCGAGTTGGCGGACCAGGTGGAGGGCGGGACCCTCGTGGTGCGGGCCCACGGCGTCCCGCGTGAGGAGCTCGAAACGCTGCGGACCAAGGACGACCTTCAGCTCATCGACGCCACCTGTACCTGGGTCGTCCAGAGCCAAAAGGCGGCTCGCGAGCTGAACGAGGCGGGCTACACGGTCTGCATCATCGGTCACGAGAACCATCCCGAGGTGCGCGGGGTCCGCTCCTACGCCGGGGAGAATCACGTGGTCGTGGACGACATGGACCGATCCACCTGGGAGCGGGTGCCGCGCACCAAGAAGCTCGGGGTCCTGAGCCAGTCCACCATCCTGCCGTCCAAGCTCGAGGAATTCGCGGCCTTCTGCCTGCGCCGCTGCCACGACATGCGGGTCGTCAACACCGTGTGCCCGGTTACCCTGACCCGCCAGGACGACTCGGTGCGCCTGGCGGCGGACGTGGACGCCATGATCGTGGTCGGCGGCAAGAACAGCTCGAACACGCGCGAGCTGGCGGTCAAATGCGCGCAGGTCCTGCCCGACACGATCCATGTCGCCGATGCCGATGAGCTGGAGGCCGATTTCGTCGGCTGGCTGGCGGGCAAGGCCCGGATCGGGATCACCGGCGGCACCTCCACCCCGGAGGACGATCTGGAGGAGGTTCGCGACCGGATCTACACCCTGACCGCCTAGGTCAGCGAGGCCTCCCAGGAGCCCACCCCGTGGCTCACACCTTGACCAATCTGACCGAGGGGAGAATCATCGCGGCGGAGCGGTGATGGCGACCAGCCCGCGAACAGCTAGGCGTGGAGACTGGGGGATCGTCACCGGCCTTGCGCTCGTCCTCCTCGCGACAGCTTGCACCTCGCCAGCTTCCAGTCCGCCCAGCCGGCCGCCGCCGGTCACGGTGGACCTCGAGGACAGCACCTTCGTCCCGCCAGGTGGTGAAGCGGTCGACGGCGTCCCGGCGCTGACCATACCGGTTGGGACCACGGTGACCTGGACCAACGTTGACTTGATCGACCACACCGCAACCGAGTACCTCAACGGGTTCACGAAGCCGGATGCCCGCTTTGATCTCGAGCTGGCGCCGGAAGCGAGTGGCAGCTACACGTTTGACGAGGCCGGCACCTACGAGGTGGGATGCGTGCCGCATCCAGCGATGCAGATGCTGGTGATCGTCGAGTAGTTCGTTATCGGTCTAGGTCAGGGAGCCGATCAGCTCATCGAGAGCGTGGTCGAGCCGGTCGTAGCCGAGGTGCTTGCGGCCGATCGCGAAGTTGTGCTCGGCATCGGCTGCCTGTCCGGCAGGATCCGCGAGAATGGAACGGACCGCACGGACCGTATCGTCAGTGACGGCGCCGTCGATTTCCACGAACCGGAACCCGAGCGGCCGGATGTCCGCGTTGTAGACCGGGTAGCGGTTGACGAGGACCGGCTTCCCGTAGAAGACCGCCTCCAGCAAGGCGTTTCCGAAGCCTTCGTACAGGCTCGGGTAGCTGATGAGGTCGGCCGCCAGGTACGCGTCGTGGAGGGAGTGGGCGGGTCCCAGCGAACGGCCCTCGAGGTCGGGCACGAAGCGATCGGCGGCGTAGCGGAGGTTGACCTTGGCCCGCTCCGCCTGCCGCTCGAGCGCGATCAGGTAGTCAAGCCCCTCATCGCCGGCGGGGCTCGTGATGAGCACGACCGCGTGCGGATCACCCAGCCGGCCAACGAGCTCGATGGTCAGCTCGATCCCCTTGCGCGGAACGACCCGGGTGGGCTGAACGATCAGGTACCCCTGCTCGCCCATGCCCAGCTCCGTGCGGAGCTGTCGTCGCACGTCGGGTCGGGCGGGTGGATGCCGCGTCCCGAAATCGAACACGTTGGGGATGACGGTTGAGGTCAACCCCCGCCGCTCAGACAGGCTGGCCCCCGCCAGCGAGTTGATGCTCACGTGCCGGATCATTGGGAGATCCGGCGGGAACGACGCCTCCAGGATCTCGGGCACGACGCAATGAGCGAATCGCCCGCGCTCCCACCAGTAGTCGTGGTGATGCCCGATCGCCGGCAGGCCCGTCTCGTCAACCAGGGTATGAAGTGCGACCGCGAGCGGGAGCTGCATCGGGATGGCCCACCCGTTTTCGATCACCAGGAGATCGAGCCGCTCGGTTTCCACCCACGCGGCGAGGACCGGCAGCAGCTGGCCGGCCAGGCGCTGGATCTCGGTGCGCACGGCCTGCGGGTCGCTGTCCGGATCAAAGGCAGCCGAGGTCACGCGCGCCGCGGGCGGGTGCTGGAAGTGCATGGCCGGAACCAGCCGAGCGCTGTAGCGGAGCGCATCCACCTCCCCCGCGCACAGCCGGACCTCGTGACCCATGCGCTCCAGGACCGCCTCCCACTTGGCGGTCTCGAACGTCACGCCGTCGACACCGGCCAGCCTGGTGGCGACGATACCGATCCGCACGGTGGGTGATCCTAGCCGACCGGTGACGGGCCGATACACTCAGCGGCATGTCATCGCTGCCGATCGTGGCCATCGTCGGGCGCCCGAACGTCGGGAAGAGCACGCTCTTCAACCGGATGGTGGGCCAGCGGGCGGCCATCGTGGAGGACACCGCGGGCACGACCCGCGATCGGGTGTACGGCGAAACGGACTGGAATGGCCGCCGCTTCATGATGGTCGACACCGGTGGATTGGAGCTGGAGCCCGGGACCAGCATCGAGGAGCGCGTTCAGGATCAGGCGCGCGTGGCCATCGATGAAGCAGACCTGGTCCTGTTCGTGGTTGACGCCTCAGCAGGCCTGGCGCCATTGGATTACGAGGTGGCGGATCGGCTTCGCAAGGCGCATCGACCCACCATCCTGGTCATCAACAAGGCCGACAACGTGCGGCGCGAGGCCGAGGGCGCCGAGTTCTACGCCTTGGGCTTCGACCCGGCCATCACCATCAGCGCGGCACACGGCCGGAACACGGGCGACCTGGCCGATCTCATCGTCGAGCATCTCCCGCCTGCGTCGGAGGCGCCCGAGGCCGAGGCGGCGCCATCGGTCCTGCCCGAGGAAGACCTCCCGACCGATGCCGAGCTGGAGGAGCTGGCCGCGGCCGACATCGGTCCACCCCGGGTGGCCATCGTGGGACGACCCAATACCGGCAAGTCGACGCTCGTCAACCGGGTGCTGGGCAAGGAGCGGATGATCGTCAGCGAAACGCCCGGCACCACCCGTGACGCGGTCGACGCCGAGGTGACGGTGGACGGCGAGCCGATGGTGTTGATCGACACGGCCGGCATCCGGCGCCGGGGCTCGATTCAGCGCGGCACCGAGCACTACAGCGTGCTGCGCAGCCTGAAGGCCATCGACCGGGCCGACGTCGCCGTGGTCCTGACCGATGCGGTCGAGGGCTTCACCGCCCAGGACGCCCACGTGGTGGGCCACGTGCTGGAGGCCGGCAAGGGCCTGGTGCTGGTCATCAACAAGTGGGACGCAATCGAGAAGGACGACAAGACCGCCGATGACTGGCTGCACACCCTGCGCCGGGATGCGCCGTACCTCCAATGGGCCGATATCGTGTTCGCCTCGGGACTGACCGGCCAGCGGGTGGACCGCATCCTGCGCCAGGCCCGGCGCGTGGCGGAGGAGCGCTACCGGCGGGTGCCAACCGCCGACGTCAACCGAGTGGTGGGTGAGGCGGTGGCAGCGCACACGCCCCCCGTGGCCCGCGGCCGCCAGGCGAAGATCCTGTACGCGACCCAGGTGGCGGTGGCGCCCCCCACCTTCGTGATCTTCGTCAACGACCCGGAGCTGTTCCACTTCTCGTACCGGCGCTACCTCGAGAACCAGCTGCGCGACGCGTTCGGCTTTGCCGGAACCCCGATCCGCCTCCGATTCCGCGCCCGTGCCGCCGGGGAAAGGCCCCGCGCCCGCAGAACCCGAGCCGCCGCTCGCTAGGCCGGCGATTCCGACCGGCTAGGGGGCCCCGATCACCTCGATCTCGCGCCACGCGACCCAGGATGGGCTCGAAACGGTTTCGATGCGGATGATCCAACACGAGACAGCAGGATCCAGGGTGACGGTCAACACCTGGAGCGACTCGGTCTCGCCCTCGAGATTGCTGAGCAGCGTCGCGACCACATCCGGTGCCGGGGCGCAAGTGACACGGTGGTGCGTCAAGCCCGACGGGGTCTGTTGGACGAGGAGTCGGATCGCGGCCACGGGCTGAGCGGACCCGAGGTCGATTTCGATCCAGGCCGGCGCACCCCGCCCCGCGTTCCAAAGAGTGTCCGCGTCGCCGTCGACCGCCCTTTCTGCGGTTGCATCGCCGTAGGCGGAGGAGGAGGTCGCAGCCTTATACAGAGCCAGGCTGCCGGTATCGCCCGCCAGCTCGCCCAGCGAGCCCCGGTCATCGAAATAGCGGTTCACCAGAGACGTGAAGGTGGCGGAATCGGACTCTGGCAACACGCGATCGGGCTTGTCCATCCATGACTGGAAGACGACGTGGTCGGGTCGCGCGCCGGCATCGGTCTCGTAGGCGAGGACGCGTCGGCCTGCCGCGGCCAGCCACAGGAAATCCGAGGTCGTCGATCCGCCGTTGTAGATGATGCCGATTGGCACTCCCCGCGAGGAGCCTGCGCTCTCCACTGCCACGCCGAGCGCCGGCCAGCTGGTCCGCCCCCAGTCCATGTCCAGGTGCAGGAAGGCGAACGGTTCGCCGGCTGCCAACGCGTACGCGTCAAGCCAAGCCGCCAGACCATCCGGGCTGACCGATGTCGGCATCGGCTCGATGTCGCCCAGAATGAGGCTCGGCCACTCCGCGCGCATCGCGTCACGGAAGCCGGCGACGGCGGTGGCGACCCGGTCGATCGACCAGTGGCAGGCGTTCGTGCCGCTGTACAGGTGCGCGTAGTAGTACGGCTCGTCTAGGGCGATGACCTGAAGCGTCCCGCCTGCCTGCCGGATGCGGCGAGAGATGAGCCGACCCTCGTCGATTCCCGCAAAGCTCTCCACGCCTGAACCGCAGCCGGCCGGGGGATCCAGCGGGCCCATCTCGACCGCCAGGACCATGCCGCGCCGCGCGATTTCCTGCACCGCTGTCCGGAGCTGTTGATCGGTGGCGAGGTAAGCCACCCACTCACCATAGAGCTTGAAGACGCCGATCCGCGATGCGGCCAACTCCCAGTCCGCGTCCGCCTCGAAGAGGTCCATGAAGTCCTCCGAGCCGATGAACGGGCGCCCCGGCCTGAGCATCGGTGGCAGCGGCGCGAACCATATGAGCGGCCTGGCCGACAGGTCCGGTGGCGTGGCGAGCGCGGCAGGGGATGGTGAGGCCGGCGACGATGGGCTCGGCGTCACGGATGTGGAGGGTGGCGTCGCGTCTTCGGAACAGGCCGCCAGAACGACCGCGAGGAGCACGAGCAGGCGAAACCGGTCCCGCATCAGGACACTCTACGGCTCGCGTGGGTAGTGGGCCGCAGAACCCAGGCCGGCCGCCGCACGGCCGGCGCTATCCTCGCCGGGCATGGCGGAGCGGATCGCGGTCATCGGGGCCGGGGCGTGGGGGACGACCCTGGCCCGCATGCTGGCCGCGGCCGATCACCCGGTCACGTTGTGGGCTCACCGGCCGGAGGCCGCTGAGGAGATGACGCGCGACGGGAGGAACCGCCGCTACCTCCCGGATTACCCATTCCCACCGGGCCTCCTCGTCACCGGCGACGCCGCGGAGCTGACGATTCCGCATCGGCTGTACGTGCTCGCCGTCCCGTCTGCGCACGCCCGAGAGACCCTGCGCCGCGTTGCCGGCGAGCTCGCGCCCGGGACACCGTTTCTGTCGGTGGTGAAGGGGATCGAGGCCGGGACCCAGGCCCGAATGAGCGAGGTCATCGGGGAGGAGGCGCCGAGGCGGGCGGTGGCGGTGCTGTCGGGCCCGAACCTGGCCGCGGAGGTCGCGTCCGGCTTGCCGGCCGGGACGGTGGTCGCGTCGGGTGATCCCGCCCTGGCGGCCGAGGTCGCGGCGCTGCTCGGCTCGGACCAGTTCCGGGTCTACACCAACCCCGACGTCGTGGGCGTGGAGCTGGGCGGGGCGCTGAAGAACGTCATCGCCCTGGCGGGGGGTATGGCCGATGGCCTTCGGATGGGGGACAGCGGCAAGGCGGCCATCGTCACCCGCGGTCTGGCCGAGATCACGCGGCTGGGCGTCGCCGCAGGCGCCGACCCACGCACCTTCGCCGGGCTGGCCGGGGTGGGCGACCTGATCGCCACCTGCATGAGCCAGCTGTCGCGCAACCGGCGGGCAGGCGAGCTGCTGGCCTCGAACATGGCCTGGGCCGACATCGCGGCCGAGCTGGGGGGCGTGGCCGAGGGCGAGACCACGGTCACCGGCGCCTTGGCCCTGGCGGCCCGGCATGGGGTCGAGATGCCGATTGCGGAGCAGGTCGATGCGGTCATCCACCGCGGTCGCCCTCCGCTCGAGGCAATGGCAATGCTGATGGCCCGCGCCCAGAAAGACGAGCTGACCGGGCGAGAGGCCTAACGCGCGACGGCGCCTTGCGGGCCATGCCCATCTTCTGGGACGATGCCCTCTCCACGACGTCGGGGCGTAGCGCAGCCTGGTAGCGCACCTGAATGGGGTTCAGGAGGTCGCTGGTTCGAATCCAGTCGCCCCGACCATTCTCTTCCTCACTTGTCCACTCTAGATCCTCGCGCACCGCACGACTCGCTAGACGGTGACAATTTGTCGCCCATCGCTCCTTCACGTTGGGCGATCAGAAGTCGTTCTGTACTTGCCCTTCGAAAGGCATTGACACCAATCCCTCGCGTGAGAAAATAGGCACCCACCCCGCCGGTTGGTGTCGTGAGGGATGCTCGTGCCCAGCTTTGAATCACTGACCACGTTCTCCGGCATCTTCGTGTTCTGCGCAACGCTCGCGCTGTGGCACCGGCGCTATACGGTGGGCGCGACGCTGCTCATCATCGCCGGCGCGGGCGGCGTCGGCATCTTCTGGGACCGCTGGTCGCGCGACGCCGGGCCGCACGTCCAGGTCCAGGCCCTCTTCTCCAGCGACGCCCCCAGTGGAGAGCAGCTGATCCTCCTCGGCACGCATTTCCCGCTGCTCGTGCTGGGTCTC
>DASWJA010000099.1:0-5319 GCA_036397375.1 Candidatus Limnocylindria bacterium | reverse complement strand
ATGCAGCGTCTCGACCCGGAGGTGAAGCTGCGGGTCGCAAAGGGCGAGCTGACGCTGGCCGACGCCCTGCGCGAGGCCGGGATCGACCCGGCCGAGCTCGAGGCCTAACCGGCCTGTTGCCGGGGTAAGGGAACAGGCCCCGCGTCGATCTCTTCGGCCGCCTCGAAGTCCTCGAACGCGTCGGGGGCGGCGACCACCGGCTCGAAGAATCGCGAGGCCAGAAGCGTGGGCAGGACCGCGCTCAGGATGATGACGGCGACCAGGATCGTGTACGCCGGCTGGTCGATGTACCCGTTCGTCAGCCCGTAGAGAGCGGCGATGGTTCCGAACGTCAACCCGGTGGACATCAGGAGGGTCGTGTAGTTCGCGTCACGGGCCGTCAGCCCGAAGGCCCGCGCCGCCGGCCACACGCCAAGGAACTTTGCGCCCACCTTCACAACCAGGAACAGCGCAACGAGGCTGGCCCCAGCGGCGACAGCAGGGAGAGAAACGAGCGCGCCGGCCTTCAGGAAGTAGAACGGCGTCAGCAGCGAGAACGCCGTCGCTCGCATGCGGAGCACCAGGACTCGGTCCGCGACGAATACTCCAGCCACCGCTAAACCGATCAGGTATGCGGGCAGAACGGCCTCGCTCCCGGCGACCTGGGCCAGCCCGCCGAGCAGCAGGAGGATCAGAAACAGAAATTTGAGCTCAGGCTCGGATACGCGATTGGGGACGCGGGCCACGAGCCATGCCGTAATCCTGGGGACGACGAACAGGGACAACCCCACGAGGGCAGCGAACGCAATCAAGAGCACGTTGCCGCCGGAGAAGAGGATGCCGAGGAACAGCACCGTTCCGAGGTCGGTAATGAAGCACGCAGCGAGAATGAGCTTGCCCAACTCTTGGCTCGCCATTCCCGTCTCGATCATGAGCGCGTAGACGACTGCCACCGAGGTCGTCGAGAGCGCCAGCCCGGCTATTTCGGAAGCCGGCAGGCTCCACCCAAGACCGACGTAGGCAACCATGAACGCCGCGCCAAACGGGATGGCAAAGCTCACCACCCCGATCGCGAGGCTGGCCCGAAGGTGGCGACGGAGCGCTGCGGGATCGATCTCGGCGCCCGCCAGGAAGGTGAGCACCACGGCTCCCAGGGAGGCCAGAAAGTCGATCCATGGGGTCGTCGCCATCCCCATCAGGTTTCCGCCGATGATCCCCGCTCCAATCTCGACCAAGGCGACCGAGATGCCAATTCGGACCGAAACGAGGCTCGCCGCCAGGGCAAAACCCATCCACATGGCGGCGATCAGGTAGTCGTTTTCCACGGCACTGTCTCCCGGGCCGCTCGAAGGGCCCCTGGCTGAGTGTTCAGTCAGGAGCCATCAGCCCGGGTGGGCGGTTCAGGCACGTCAAGATCGCGCCTCGGCGGACGCCATCGCCGTGGTGGGCGAAGGGTACCGGGGAGCGCGGGCCGGCGTCAAAGTACGACGCCGCGCCGGGGTATCGGTCAGTGGGCTACGCTTCTGACCATGGCGACCCGCATCGCGCTCGACGGGGTTGGCGGCCAGGGGGTGCGACTCATCGCCGGGGTGCTGGGCACGCTGCTGGCCCGGATGGGAAAGCAGGTGACCGTCTTGCTGGACTACGACTCCTCGGTTCGCGGCTCCATGTCCGACGCGTTCGTCACATTCAGCGACACGCCCATCGACAACCCGGTGGTTGAGGAGGCCGACATCCTGCTCCGTCTGGCCGACCGGGGGCACCTGCGGATCAGCGGCCGCAAGGTCGTCACCGACCTGGGCCTGGGGCTGCCCGGCGACGAGCAGATCCCATTCGCCTCCCTCGGGTCGGAGCACTTCGGCAAGGAATTGTTCGGGAACATGATCGCGCTCGGCCGCCTGCTGCGGCTGGCCGCCATCGAGTATGACGAGGAGGCCATTCGCGGCTCCTTACCGCGCCGTTACCAGGACGAGAACGTAAACGCAATCCGCTTCGGGTACGACCTGACCGATGCGGAGATCGCGCGCCTGGCCGCGGCTGCGCCGCCGTCCCGATTCGAGATGAACGAAGCCGCCACCACGCGAGCTGGGCGGTGAACCGCAATCCGGACGTGGACGCATGGTTCGAGGCATACGCCAACCCGCAGAAGGCCGTCCTGGAACGCGTGCGCCAGGTCATCCTGGACGCCGACCCGCGCATCAGCGAATCGGTGAAGTGGAGTACGCCGACGTTCGGCTACCGCGGCAACCTGGTCAGCTTCCAGCCTCGCGCCACGAAGTTCATTAGCCTCCTCTTCCATGAAGGCGCGTCCATCCCGGGTCGCCACCCTCGGCTGGACGGTGATGGACCCCACGTTCGCACCATGCGCTTCTCGGACCTCGCCGATGCCGAGCGCGGCGCGGAGGAGCTCCGGGCCGTGGTCCGGGCCTGGTGCGAGACGCGTGACGCGGGCGCGGTCCCGGGCAGCTGAGCCGTGTCAGCGCTCCCCACCGGAACGGTGACGTTTCTGTTCACCGATATCGAAGGGTCGACGCGGCTGGTGCAGGCGCTGGGTGACGGGTATCGGGATCTCATCGACCTCCACGGAGCGGTGATCCGGGAGGCTGTCGCGGCGGAGGGCGGGATCCAGTTCGGGTCGGAGGGCGATGCGGTGTTCGCCGTGTTCGACGACGCCGCTCGGGGGGTGGCCGCCGGTGTCGCCACCCAGCGCGCGCTGGCCGCCGCCCGATGGCCCGCCGACGCGGAGGTCCGGGTCCGGATCGGGATTCACACCGGGCAGGGAACTTTGGGCGGGGACAACTACATCGGGCTGGACGTCCATCGCGCCGCCCGGATCGCGGCTGCCGGGCACGGGGGACAGGTCGTCCTGAGCGGCGCGACCCGCTTGCTGGTCGAGGGCGCCCTGCCGGAGGGCGTGAGTCTGCGAGACCTGGGGCCGCATCGGCTCAAGGACCTTGCGCAGCCTGAGGACCTGTACCAGCTGGAGATCGATGGTCTGGCGGCCGAATTCCCGCCCCTCCGGACCCTGTCCGCGAGGCCCAACAACCTGCCGGTTCAGTTGACCAGCTTTGTTGGTCGGGAGGGCGAGATCGCGGCGGTGGGTGGGATGCTCGATCGGGCTCGGCTGGTGACGCTCACCGGTCCGGGTGGGGCCGGTAAGACGCGGCTTGCCCTGCAGGTCGCCGCCGAGCGCCTGACCCGCTACGCCGATGGCGCGTTCTTCGTCGACCTGGCGCCGGTGACCGATGCGTCCCTCGTCGCCTCGGCCGTGGCGTCGAGCACGGGCGTGCGCGAAGCACCCGCCCAGCCACTGACCGCAACCCTCGCCGACGCACTCCGCGATAAGGAGCTCCTGCTGGTCCTTGACAATTTCGAGCAGATCACCGATGCGGCGCCGCTGGTCGCCGACCTGCTGGGGGCCGCCAGCCGGCTCTCGGTGCTCGTGACCAGCCGGGCCGTCCTACACATCTCCGGGGAGCACGAGTACCCGGTCCCGCCGCTGCGAGTGCCCGACCCGGCCCACATGCCACCGTTGGCTGCGCTGTCGAGGTACGAGGGAGTCACGCTGTTCGTCGAGCGGGCGCGGGCCGCGCGGCCGGAGTTCGCCGTGACTGACGACTCCTGGCCGGCGATCGGGCGGATCGTGGCCCGCCTCGACGGCCTACCGCTGGCGATTGAGCTTGCCGCGACCAAGGTCAAACTGCTCACTCCGGATCAGATCGTGGCCCGACTGGACGACCGACTGGCTTTCCTGGCCGGGGGACCGCGCGACCTGCCGGCGAGGCAGCGGGCCCTGCGGGAGACGATCGCGTGGAGTTACGGCCTGCTGCCGCCCGGTGAGCAGGCACTTCTACGACGCCTCGCGGTGTTCGCCGGCGGTTGGACACTGGACGCGGCCGAGGCGGTCTGCCGACCGGATGACATCGGCCTGGACACCCTGGACGGTCTTGCTGGCCTGCTCGACCAGAGCCTCATCCGTCGCGACGAGGGCGTTCATGGGGGGTCGCGGTTCATGATGCTCGAAACCATTCGCGAATACGCCCTCGAGCAGCTTTTGGCGAGCGGGGAGCGAGATGAGCTCGCGCGCCGTCACGCCGAGCATTTCACGGCGGTCGCCGAGGCCACCGAGCCGGAGCTCACGAAGTCACCCGACGCCGTCGAGCGGATCGACCACGACCACGACAACTTCCGGTCCGCCGTGGCCTGGGCCATCGGGTCGGACGATGCCGAGCTCGGCATGCGCCTTGGGTACGCGTTATGGCGCTTCTGGCAGCTACGGTCACACCTATCCGAGGGCCGGATGTGGTTCGATCGGCTGCTGGCCCTTCCGTCGGCCGGGGCGCGGAACGCGGCGCGAGCCAAGGGCCTGACCGGGGCGGCCGGCATTGCGTATTGGCAGAACGAGTATCCGACCACCGAGACGTGGTACGTCGAGGCCGAGTCCATCTACCGCGATCTGGGAGACCACCGTGGGCTGGCCGGCGCGCTGTACAACACTGGGCTGATGCTGAGCCTGCGGGGCGACGTGGAGGGGAGCCTGGACAGGATCCGGGAGGGCACCGCGCTCGCGCGCGACATCGGCGACCTGGAGCTTGAGCTCCAGTTCCTCAGCGGAGAAGGCTACACAGCCTTCATGGTGGACGACTTCGTAACCGCTCGGCGCGTGCTCGATGAGGCGCTCGCCATCGCGGAGCGCACCGGTAACCAGTTCGCGATCGGGTCAGCGCATCACGTGGTCGCCCAGGTGGCACGGCTCGATGGCCGGTTGGCCGAGGCGTCGGAGCACTACCGGAATTCCATTGGGATCGCTCGTGCGTTGGGGGACACCGTGGCCGTGACCGAGCCGCTCCAGGGGCTGGCGGCGGTGCTGGTCGCCACCGGCGATGCCGACCGGGGCGTCCGTCTGCTGGGTGCGAACGCCGCCATCCGGGAGCGGGCCGGCGGGGGACCGCCTCCCGAGTGGCTCCGCTTGGGTGATCCGTTCAGCGAAGCCAGGCGCCTCCTTGGGGAGAACCGATATCGGGTCGCCTGGGAAGCCGGGCTCATGATGTCCGTTGATGAGGCCATCGCAGATGCGCTCGGTCAGCCTGTGTCTGCGCCTGCGTCACAATGACCGTCGTGGCGTCCGTCGTCCCAGGTGTGAATCTCGACGCGATTCGCCGCGCGCCCAAGGCGCTGCTGCACGACCACCTGGATGGGGGTCTGCGGCCGCGGACCGTCATCGAGCTGGCGGCCGAGACCGGGTACCGCGACCTCCCGACCACCGACCCCGACGCGCTGGCGACCTGGTTCCGTCGCGGCGCGGACGGCACCAGCCTCGAGCACTACCTCGAGGGATTC
>DASWJA010000098.1:0-3607 GCA_036397375.1 Candidatus Limnocylindria bacterium | reverse complement strand
GCCGACGACGAGGAGGGGATCCGCTGGGCCAACGGCGTGCCGTTCGGGCTGGCGGCATCGGTCTGGACCCGTGACATCAAGCGCGCCCTGAATGCGGCGCGGCGGCTGCGGTTCGGGACGGTCTGGATCAACGACCACCTGCCCCTCGCGTCCGAGATGCCGCACGGTGGATTCAAGCAATCCGGCTATGGCAAGGACATGTCGTCCTACAGCATCGAGGACTACACGGTCGTCAAGCACGTGATGGCCAAGATCGCCGACTGAGCTGTTACTGACCGATCTGGACCGATACAGACCGATGACGTGATGGCGGCCGCGGCCACCCCCTGGCGCGGCTGTCGCAACGCGCTGCGGGGCCGGCCTCGGCCGCCCTGACCTCGGGCAGCTTCGGACAGCGCGGTCCTGCCGCGCGTCAGGACGTAGGGGTGAGCGGCAGAGTGAAGCGAACCGTGGTCCCGTGGCCGACTTCTGATGTGGCCGTCATCGTGCCGCCGTGGGCCTGCACCAGATCGCGGGCAATGGACAGGCCGAGGCCGCTCCCCGGGGAGTCGGGCGAGCGGTAGAAGCGGTCAAAGATCCGGGCGAGGACGTCAGGCGTCATCCCGCTTCCCGTGTCGCGAACGGTGACCACAACCTGCTTGCCATCCGCGCTCGCGGCCAAGTGGACGCCGCCGCCGGATGGGGTGTGGCGAAGGGCGTTGGCGAGCAGGTTCGCGACCACCTCACGGAGGCGAGCGGGGTCGACCTCCAACGCAGGCAGGTCCTCGGCCACCGACACACTGATCTGGACCCCGGCCTGCTCGGCCTGGCTTCGGTAGCCGGCGGCCACCTCGGGGAGCAGGCTGCCCAGATCGGTGGACTCCCGATGCAGGACAAGGCTGCCGGCTTCGACCAGGGTCAGCGTCCGGAGGTCCTCGATCAGCCGCTCCATGACGCGGGCTTCTTCCAGGATCGGCTCGAGGTGTTCCGCATCGGCAGGGTAGACCCCGTCCAGCAGCGCCTCGATGTTGCCCTGGATCACGGTCAACGGCGTCCGCAGTTCGTGAGAAACGTCGGCCAGCGTCGACTGTCGCTGCGCCTCCGTCTCTTCGAGACGTGCGCTCATCGAATTGAAAGCTCGGGCCAGGGAGCGGACCTCGCGTGGACCTTCCTCGGGGACGCGGGCGCTGAAGTCGCCGGCTTCGACGCGCCCGGAGGCTTCGATCAGGTCACCGACCGGTGCGGCCGCTCGCCGCACAGCGCGGCCCGCCATCCCGAGCACGATCAGAACCAGCAGGCCGATCAGGATGGCCGCGGCCCACGGCTGTGAACCACCAATCGCGTTGCTGATCAGCCACGTGAGGAGGGCCACCACCGACGCCAGGACCACCACCATGAAGACGAAGAAGCAACCGATGCGCCACATGAATCCGCCGCGCGTCCGGCGCCAGTATTCGGCCCGCTCAGCGTCGGCCGGAGGCCACTCCTCCTCCTCCGGCCACCACCGCGGCCGGTGACGGCCGTATCCGTGCCACCCCCGGTGTCTGCCGTCAGGCATCGGTCAGGCGATAACCGACGCCGTACACGGTGAGCAGGTAGCGCGGCGCACGCGCGTTCGGTTCGATCTTGCGTCGGATGTTCTTGACATGGGCGTCGATCGCCCGCTCATACGACTCGAAGGTCACGCCGTGGATAGCGTCAAGCAACTGGGAACGGGTGAAGACCCGCCCCGGCTGCCGGGCGAGGGCGGTGAGCAGCTGGAACTCGGTGCCAGTGAGGGTCACCGCGCGCCCGGCGACCTCCACCCGGAGACGCGGAACGTCGAGCACCAGGTCGCCCGCGTGAATCAGTTCCGCATCGGCATCGCCGGCATGGCGGCGAAGGACGGCGCGCACTCGCGCCGTGAGCTCGCGGGGACTGAAAGGCTTGGTTACGTAATCGTCGGCACCGAGCTCCAGGCCGACGACCTTGTCGGTCTCTTCGTCGCGGGCGGTGAGCATGATGATCGGCACCCCCGAGTCTCGGCGCAGACGGCGAGTAACCTCCAGGCCGTCGAACTCGGGCAGCCCAAGGTCCAGCAGGATCAGGTCTGGCCGATCTTGGCGAGCGCGCATGAGCGCCTCGCGACCATCCCGCGCTGTTGAGACGGCGAAGCCCGCCCGCTCCAAATAGTCGCGGACGAGCTGGACGATCCTGGGCTCGTCATCGACGACGAGGACCCGCGCCATGGGAGGCATGGTAGTCGGGCGGGCGGCGCCGGCCGCCCGCCCGAATCGGTCCCGAGGGGAATCAGACCCTGTCGGCCCCTGGCTTGTCGGGCGGCTCCGGCGCTTCGCCGTGCTGCTCGCGGTGCCACTCGTCGAAGTACTCGCGCGGACCACGGTGATGATCCCAGCCGTACCCCTTATGGCCACCCCAGCCCTGATGCCCGCCCCAGCGGCCCCACCCGATGACCGCGCGCAACAGGCCGAAGATCAGGAACAGGAAGAAGATGCCGAACAGGATTCCGAGGAATCCGCCGCCCCAGCCCCAGCCGTAGCCCCACGGGTGCCCGACATAGGGTCCGTAGACGCCGATGGGCACCGGGTCTCCGGAAGCGATTGCGCTGCCGACATCGGCTGCGATGCCCGCCGTGACGCCGGCGTTGTAGACGGCCGTTCCGGCCACTGCCACCAGCACGACCAGAAGCACGAAGGCGATGAAGCGTCCGAACATGAATTGAGTCTCCTCGTTGTGGACCGATGAATGCGATCCGTTCGAGGCCAGACTGGAGCTCGGATATGGGCAGAATGTGAACGCCAGGTGGGAAAATCGCGAGGACGCCTGCCTCGCTGCACGTGGCGTTCAACTTCCAGCAATGGGATGCCACGCCCATCGGCGTGTTCGGCGGGATGCTGGAAACCATGGTGTCGGAGCAGACCGAGGTCAGCATCCACACCGCCGGCGGCCGCCTCCACCCGCTGGACGAGCTGGACCCTCTCCTGCAAGCGGGCTACCCCTATCTCGTGTTCGAGCCGCAGGACCTGCCCGATGGCATCCGCGAGCGAATCGTGGGCGCCGGATATGTGTCGCTCTTTGTCAACGCACAGGGGGAGATTTTTGTGGCATTTTCAGGCGGTTAGGCATACCATCTGAGTCCATTTTGGGGTGGGAACTTGTCGACCGATTTCGACGCATACAGGACGCTTCAAGTACTTCCAGACGCCGATGACATCGTCATCGAGGCGGCGTTCCGGGTCCTCGCCCGCCGCTACCACCCGGACGGCCACAAGGGCGACGCCGCGCGGATGGCGGACATCAACCGCGCCTACGACCTGCTCCGCACCCCGATCCGTCGACGACGGTACGACCGGGAGCGCCACCTCACGCCGGTCGTCCTCGGGGCGGCATCGGTTCAGCCCCCCCCGACGAACGGGTACGCCGTACCGATGGCCACCAGCGGAAACGGCCACACGGCATTCAACGTGGTCGACTTTGGCCGATATATGGGCTGGACCCTGAAGGACCTGGCCAAGCACGACCCGGACTACCTGCGCTGGCTGTCTCGCAGCTCGGGCGGCGTCCGCTACCGAAATCAGATCCATGAGCTGCTCCCCGACGAACGGGAGGCAGCCGCGGCGAAGACGAG
>DASWJA010000097.1:0-5730 GCA_036397375.1 Candidatus Limnocylindria bacterium | reverse complement strand
GCCGCCCGCGACCGGGCGGTGGCGGCGGGTGAGTTGGCATTTCCCGAGGGAGCGCCGCTGCCTGAGCCCGGCGTGGAGCGGCCGGCGCTGGCGGAGCACGGCGACTACGCCACCAACGCGGCCATGCAGCTGGCCCCCCTTGCGCGATCCTCGCCGCTGGCCATTGCCGAGACGCTGGTCCGTCACCTCGAAGCGCCGGCCGGGGTGGGAGCGGCCACCGTGGAGCGACCGGGGTTCATCAACTGGCGCCTCGATCCGGCCTGGGTCGCGGCCCAGGTCCCGGCCATCCTGGCCGCGGGACCGGCCTGGGGCCGTTCGGATGACCTGGCCGGCGAGCGCATCAACGTCGAGTTCATCAGCGCCAACCCGACCGGTCCACTCCACATCGGCAACGGGCGCGGTGGCTTCATCGGCGACACGCTGGCCAACCTGCTCGCGGCCGCCGGGGCGAAGGTGACGCGCGAGTACTACGTCAACGACTACGGGAGCCAGGTCCGCGACTTCGGACAATCGGTGTACCTGGCGCGGACCGGCCAGTCTGGCGAAGCCGGGTACCGGGGCGCCTACATCGGTCAGCTGGCAGCGGACGTCCCGGACGACGCGCTGGCATCGGTCAACCCGTTGGAGGCCATCGGGGAGTGGGCCTGGAACCGGGTCTACGACGACATCAAGCGCACCATCAGCCGCCTCGGGATGCGCATCGACGTCTGGCGCTCCGAGCGCGAGTTGCATGAGGCGGGAGAGGTCAGTGCGGCCATCGATCGGCTGCGGGTGGCAGGCTACGTGTACGAGAGCGAGGGGGCGACCTGGTTCCGCTCCACCACCTTTGGCGATGACAAGGACCGGGTGCTCATCCGCTCCAATGGCCAGCCGACGTACTTCGCGGCCGATATTGCGTACCTGCTCGACAAGTTCGAGCGTGGGTTCGGCCGGCTGATCTACATCCTGGGCCCGGACCACCACGGGGCCATCGCCCGCTGGAAGGGAGCGGCTGCCGGCCTGGGCCATGACCCGGACGCGGTGGAGTTCATCATCTATCAGCACGTGTCGCTGGCCGGCGGTACGGCGATGAGCAAACGCGAGGGCAGCTTCGTGACCCTCGATGAGCTGGTCGACGAGGTGGGCGCTGACGCGACCCGATTCCTGTTCACCCTGCGCTCGGCGAACCAGCATCTCGAGTTCGACCTCGAGCTGGCCCGCCAGCAGTCGAACGAAAACCCGGTCTACTACGTCCAGTACGCCCACGCTCGCTGTTCGTCGATCCTCCGTCAGCCGGCCGCGGCGGCGCTGCCGGACAGCCCCGGAGAGGCCGCGTCGCGGCTGACCCATCCGGCCGAGCAGGCGCTCATCCGGCACCTGATCCGCTTGCCGGAGGTGGTCGCGGACTCCGCCATGCGACGCGAAACGCACGAGCTCCCGCGATACGCGATGGAGGTCGCTAACCTGTTCAGCCAGTTCTACCGCGACTGCCGGGTCTTGACCGATGACGCAACGCTCAGCACGGCGCGCCTGGCCGTGGTGCGGGCGACTCGCCAGGTGCTCGCCAACAGCCTGAGCCTGATCGGCGTGCGCGCGCCGGACTCGATGTAGCGATCCGGCGGGCCGCCGGGTCAGAGGGGCGCGCCGACCAGCGCTTCCGCCAGTGCCTGGGTCGAGGCCTGGGTGACGACGATCTCCGTGTCGCTGATCCGGTCCAGGTGGCCGAACAGTTGCAGCGTCTCGAGGGCGTCGGCATATGCGGCCTCGAACTCGTCGGCGTCCACTGGGGTGTCCCACGCCACCCGCAGGACGACGGCCACCTCCCCGTCCGGCGAGACCAGCGCCGTCACCCGGTCACCGCCCCAACCGGCGGCGGCCGTGTCCGCATCGGCCTGGTCCAGGCCATGATGGGCCAGCCAGATCGCGATCATGGCCTCGCCAAGGGTCGTGTCCTCGACGATGTCCACGCCCAGGGCGCGCACGTCCGGGTCGATTTCCGGCACGACCACCGGCAGCTCGTTCTCGACATATGACCGGAAGTGGAGCACCTGCTCGGTGGAGACGGGCGGGTCGGCCCACGCCTCGTCGACCGCGGCGAAGCCGCCGCTCGCGTAGAGTCGGGCCACGAAATCGGTACCCGCCAGGTAGGGGAACTCGAGCTGGCGGAGCATCCAGTCCGGCACGCCCGTGGTGTCGGGGAGCGGCGTCTGGCTGATCTCGAGAAGGTCTTCGGCCCGGAGGTGATCGATGGCCCACAGGACCATGGCCGTCGTCGCATCACCCTCGACCAGCCCGAGCCGGGCGAACGCGCCGTCGTCGTCGCCCTCGGCGTCAAGCTCCATCGAGTCGATCCCGAATGCCGCGTCCTGCAGGGCGTGGGTGTACTCGTGGGCGTAGGTCACCTGGGCCTCCGGGGTGAGCCCGGCATCGGACACGATCACCATCGACTGGGTCACGTCGTCGTAATACCCGAGCACCTGGCCCGAGAGGAGCTGAAGCTCGAGCGCCGCCACATCCTGTTCCGCGGTCAGCAGGCCTAGGCCCCGGAGCAGGGCGTTGTCGGCGGCGACCTCGTCGGCCGGGTAGTCCTCGGCGAATTGATCAGCCAGACGCCGCTCGAGCTCGGCTCGAGAGACGAACTCGGCCGGACCGATGTCGGCAGGGGGCAGGTCGCGCAGGTCGGCGACGTCGGCCTCCAGGGCGGCCAGCGCGTCCTCGAGGTCGGGCGACGCGCTGGGCTCGGGCGTGGCGCTCGGCGCGGGGAGTGGCGTGGCGCTGGCCAGGGGTCCAATCGCGATCGGAACGCCGAAGGCGCGCAGGGTCAAGACCGCGATCAGGGCGACGGCCAGAACCAGGGTCACAACGGCGATCAGGCGCCGGGCGAGAGGCGACATGGGTCAGGCATTCTGGCATGAAAGGTTCAGGTTTCTTCACATCGGCATGGTTGTGGCTTCATGTCCGACCACTACCTTGAGCATGCGAGTCAGAAATCCTTCGGGATTTCTCCTCCACCCTCCCTCCTTCGGGCGCCGGTGTCATTGGGCGGGCACCGGCGCTCGTGCTTTCCGACAACGGTTGTGGGGTAGCATCGGTCACCCGTGGAGATCACCTGGTACGGACGCGCCTGCTTCCGGCTCAAGGGCCGGCGGGCGACCGTCATCACCGACCCGTGCCCACCCAAGACCGGGTTCGTGGCCGGCAAGCACGACGTCGACCTGCTCACCATCTCGCACCACCATGCCGATCACGCCTATACCCGCTCCATCAGCGCCGGGCTGACCCTGACCCGGCCCGGCGAGTACGAGTTCGCCGACCTCCTGGTCACCGGCGTGAAGACCTGGCACGACGCAGCCGAGGGCAACGAGCGCGGCGAGAACATCATCTTCGCCTTCGAGGTCGACGGGGTCCATGTCTGCCACCTGGGGGACCTGGGCCACCTGCTGACCGATGAGCAGCTCCACGAGCTGGGACCCATCGATGTGCTGCTGGTGCCGGCCGGCGGCCAGACCACCATTTCCCCGGCCGAGGCGGCCGAAGTGGTGGCCCAGCTGGAGCCGAAGGTCGTCATTCCGATGCACTTCGCCACCGACGGCGGCTCGAAGGACCTGCTCGGGCCGGAGACGTTCCTCCATGAGCTGGCCACCGAGCCGATCCGGCTGCCGAAGGCCAGCCTGACACCGACCACCCTCCCCGAGGAGACCCAGGTCGTCCTGCTCGAGGCGCGCGGCCGGACCGGCTGACGCACGCCTGCGGTTTCCCGCCGGCTCAGGGAGTACTCGCGTCCTGGGACGCACCACCAGTACCGATGGCGACCTTTTGGTGCTTGGGTGCACCACTAACCGCGGGACGTCTCTACCAGACCCCACCCGACCCTTCCACGAGCGGCCAAAAAGTACTATGCAAGCCCGGACCCGGCCTGTATCTTTCGGCTCCCGAACACCCCAGGGGGGCCGGTCAGCGGACGCTGTCGGAACCAGGGGGCATCGAAAGGAGATCCGGCATTGACCGTCCAAACGCAGACACCCGCCCGTCATGCGATGCGGCTGGCACTCATCCTTGCCGCCGCTGCGGCACTCATCTTCTCGCTGGCCGTGACGACCCGCCCGGTTTTGGCCGGCGATAACGCAGCCACCCTTCACGAGCCGCACCGGGGCGTTGACTCCTCGGAGGACGCCGGCGACTTCCCGTGCGAGAGTGATGAGCCCGATCCCGGCGAGGTCATCTGGCACTTCGTACTGAACGGCCTTGATCCCGGCATTGAATCAGCACTCGAGATCCACGCCCAGTTCGACGAGGATGGCGACGTCCACGAGGACAGCAGCTGGAATCCCGGCGGGACGACCCACCAGTTCTTCGTCACCACCAGTGGGGATGACATCCTGCTGGACGCCTGGGTCTTCCTGCCTGAAGGAACCCAGTACAACAACCTCGTCCTGAGCCACATCTGCCGTGGCGACGAGCCCGAGGAGAGCGAGGCACCGCCGGAGTCGGAGGAAGCGAGCCGGAGCCCCGAGGGCAGTCAGCTCGGCGGCACTGGAACGCCGGCAGCGTCAGTTCCCGACACGGCCCTTGGCCTGGTCTCGAGCGGCCCTCTGGCGACCATCTTCTTCGGTGCTGTCCTTATCGCCTCCCTCGGCGCGCTGGCCTACGCCAACGTTGCTGCGGTGCGGCGCCGGAGCTAACCAGATCGTCAGGCCCCCGGACACCCCGGGGGCCTGATCGGTTCCCGAGGACCGTCGTCCTTCGGGCGGCCGATTTCATCCAGCCCCCCTGGCAGGGACGGGGTACGGGTCAAACCGTGCCCCGTTCTCTGTTGTGGGAGGAGTTGCCAGCCGAGATGGCTCCGAGGCATAGCGCATCGGTACCAGGACCCGTTGGTGCGCGGCGTCAACACTTCTCGTCGGAGTACTGCACCCGACCCCACCTGACCGCTGATCAGCTCTCAAAGAAGGGGCTACCAAAGTCCTAGGTCGGGCTGGTATGGTCGGCGTCCTGCCGCTGATTTCAATGCGGCTCAGACGCCCAAGGGGGGCCCTCGCATTGACCGTCTCGCGAACCCAGAGCCCGTTTCGCGCCCTTCCCGTACTCATCGCATTCTTCTTCAACCTCTTCATTGGGCCCGCCCTGCCCCTCATCGCGTCTGCCGCGACAAACATCCCCGACTACAGCCAATGCCAGATCGGCAATCCCAAGCCGGTCGCGCTCGACTGTGACGGTTGGATCAACGGGATCCTGAATGCCACCCACAATGACTACGCCGAGGATGAGGTCGTTCCCCAGCGGTTGATCGTTGACTTCGACACCACGGGTGCGCACTCAGTTCAGCTGTCGTACATGACCCGCAAGGACAGCGGGACCCAGCACCACGCGTACGACTACCTGGCCACCTGGAACTACACCTACGTCAATGCCGACAAATGCCAGGACTTGAATCCGGCCAGCCTGTGTATCCCGAACAGTGACGCTACCGCCAGCTTCCTGAACATCCCCTCTGACGGCAACAGCGTCACTCCGGGAGGGCCCCAGCCGACATCTGCCCATGAGCTGCCCCAGGCCAACCGCCAGTTCGTCATGTACGGCGGCGACCTGACCGGCACGTCGGCGATCACCCACACCACCGACCCGGGCGAAGCCGGCTCCGACTACGGGGTCATCACCATCAACTTCGACGTCACCGATGCCGATGGCCGGGTGATGCTCCTGTTCGGCGGCCACCTTGCCGCCGGCCTCGGCGACCGCGGCTGGGGCGCC
>DASWJA010000096.1:0-15043 GCA_036397375.1 Candidatus Limnocylindria bacterium | reverse complement strand
CGGGCCAAGATCGAGCCACGGCGGAAGACGGGGACCTGCGCCCGCCATCAGCGCATGCTGACGGTGGCCCTCAAGCGCGCCCGCCAGGTCGCCCTGCTGCCCATCGCTCCCCAGCACCTCCGGCCCTGATCGCGCGATCGGGCTGACCGCCGGCGGAGGGCCTCGACTTCGGCATGGACGTCATCCTCTTCGGCTTCTCGCTGGCCATCATCCTGATCGGTGCCGAGCTCTTCACGAACGGGATCGAGTGGTTCGGCCATCGGCTGAACCTGGGAGAGGGTGCGATCGGCAGCGTCCTGGCCGCGGTGTCCACGGCACTCCCCGAAACGCTCATTCCGGTGATTGCCATCGTGGGTCCGGTGCTGACCGGCGGAGTAGCGAGCGTTGGTTCGGAGGAGGTCGGCGTGGGTGCCATCCTCGGCGCGCCGTTCACGTTGGCCACCCTGGCCATGTTCATCACCGGACTCGCGATCCTGGCCTACGCCCGGCGCGGCCGGCGGGCCTCCGACATGACCGTCAACGTGGACGTCATGGCGCAGGACGTGGTGTTCTTCCTTGTCGCCTACGGGATCGCCATCGGTGCGGCGTTCCTGCCCGAGTCCTGGCGATGGGCCGACTATCTCGCGGTGGTGCTGCTGACGGGGGTTTACGTGATATACGTCCGCGCCCACTTCCGCGGGGGCGCCAACGGGGAGGCACCCGAGCTGGCGCGCCTGCACGCCACCCGGTTGCCGGGCCTCAAGGGTGGGGCGGCCACCCACCTTCCCGAGGATGGCGGGGAGCTCGAGAGCCACGGTCTGCCGCGGCTGTGGATCATCGTGGCCCAGACCCTGGTCGCCTTGGCCTGCATCGTGCTCGGGGCTCGGGTGTTCGTGGGCGCCTTGGAGCACGCCTCGGTCGCGATCGGGTTTGACGCGCGTCTCTTCGCGCTGATCGTGGCGCCCATCGCGACCGAGCTGCCGGAGAAGTTCAACAGCGTGCTGTGGGTGCGCAAGGGCAAGGACACCCTGGCGATGGGCAACATCACCGGCGCAATGGTCTTCCAGGCCTGTTTCCCGACGGCGATCGGGATCCTGTTCACGAGCTGGGCGTTCAACGCTGAGAACGCGTTGTCGTTCGCCTCGGCGGGCGCCGCGATCCTCGCCACGCTCCTCATCCTTGGCCCCATGCTCCGCACGCATCGCCTCCGGGGGTCCTGGCTGCTCATCGGTGGACCGATCTACGCGCTCTATATCCTGGCGATCGTGCTCTTCCCGCCCGGTGGGGGCTGATAGAAGGCCGGGCGTATACTCTTCGCCGGTGCCGAGACCTCGTACCGCCCACGCGGCCGGCCAGTGAGGAGATTGCCGTGCTGAAGCAGGAGTCCTCGACTGGCGTGCATCCCCATCCCCGCTCAACGGCTGGTCTGTGGGCGTTCTTCCGGGGAGAGCTGGTCCCCCTCGACGAGGCCCGGATCAGCGTCACCACGCATGCGTTCAACTACGGGACCGCCGTATTCGAGGGCATCCGCGCCTACTGGAATCCGGAGCAGGAGCAGCTCTACGGCCTGGATCTCCTCGCCCACTTCCGGCGCCTGCATCGGTCAGCGCCCATCCTCCAGCTCGAGCTGCGGCACAGCCCCGAGGAGCTGATCAGGATCACGCTCGAGATGCTGCGGCGGAGCGAGATGCGCGAAGACGCGTACATCCGGCCGATCCTGTACAAGTCGACCGAAGCCGTCGGCGTCCGCCTCCACAACCTGGAAGCAGACCTCGTCATCTTCACCCTCCCGTTCGGGAAGTACATCGACACCGAGAGCGGCATCCGGGCCCAGGTCAGCAGCTGGCGGCGGAACGACGACAACGCCATTCCGGCCCGGAGCAAGATCACCGGCGGTTACGTCAACGGGGCGCTGGCCAAGTCCGAGGCTCAGGTCAACGGCTTCGACGAGGCCATCATGCTGACCCAGGACGGGCACGTGAGCGAGGGCAGCGCGGAGAACCTGTTCATCGTTCGGGACGGCGCCCTCGTCACCCCGGCGGTGACCGACAACATCCTGGAGGGGATCACCCGCCGCCACATCATGGAGGTGGCGGGCGACCTGGGCATCGGTGTGGTCGAACGGGTCATCGACCGCACCGAGCTGTACCAGGCCGACGAGGTCTTCCTGTGCGGCACCGGCGCCCAGCTGGCCCCGGTGGTCGAGATCGACAACCGGACGATCGGGCAGGGCGCTCCGGGGCCGATCACCCGCCGGCTGCACACGATCTACTTCGACGCGGTGCGAGGTCGGTCCGACGCGTACCGCGGTTGGCTGACCCCGGTCTACTGACCGCCTCGGCGCCGCACGGCACGTGGGGCAGCACGAGCCACCAGGCGTGAGCCTTTCCGCCACCGCCGCACCATTGGCCCGGGTCGCATTGGCCCGCGATCCGAGACGCATGCTGGCCGCCCCGGCACTGCTGGTCCTGCTCGGTGCTGCGACGGCAGCCCCGGGGCCGATCGTGGGCGGTCCGCTGCTGGTCGGGTTCGTGGCAATTGGTGGAGCGGTCATTGCCTTCGGCCTGTGGCTGGCGATCCGAATCCTGTCCCTGCGGCTGGTGGTCGAGCCCGACTACCTCCACCTGCGCGGCGTGGGGACTGACCGCCGTTATCACCTGGTCCGGGGCGATATGAACCGGCTCGCAACCGCCGGGCCACGGAAGGTGAACCTGAGGGTGCGCCTCGGCTCGCTGGGGTGGGCGGTGGGGCGAGCCGCGCTCGCCGCCGGGGAGTCAGTCGAGGTCATTCGCCTGGCCACGACCCCCACTGTCATCCTGGTCCCCACCGAGCGGGGCCGCGTGGCGGTCGCGGTCGCCTCGGAAGCGGACTTCGTAGATGCATTGCGGGCGGCGGCACACACACGCGCCGAGCGTCGGATCTCAGCAGCCGGCGCCCCGCTGACCATCCCGGCTCCCGCCGGCCAGCCCGCACCCGCCGCCCAGCCCGCGCCTGCGTTCCCTCCCGCACCTACACCCCGACGGGCGCCCACTTTCGAACCGATGCCTGCCCCCCAGCCAGCGCCTGCCTTCGAACGGGCGACGCAACCCCGTCCGCTGACCGGGATCGAGCGCATGTGGCTCGAGGACCGGCTGGCCCGCGAGCGCCGCGCCGCCATCACCGGGGCGCGTGACGAGCTGGCGGCCGCCAGCTTCACGGCCAGCGTGGCGGCCCAGACCCTCGCCGGAGCGCCCGTGGTGCCGTCCCCACCCGCGCCCATCCCCGCGGTCGCATCCGCCGCCGTCGTATCGTCCGCGGTCGCATCCGCCGTGGTGCCGGCGGTATCGGCGATACCGGCCGCTGCAGCCGCCGCAACCGCGACGGCCGCGCCGTCGCGGATCTTCCCACGCATCATTCCGCGCCGGCGGCCATCGCGCCCCATGGCGCGCCGCCTGACGCGCCCCGATTTGACACCCGGTCTCGTCCTGATCGGAACCCCGCTCGTCGGAGCGCTGTTCAGTTGGCTCCTGGCGCTCATCACCGGCGCGGCGCCGGGGCAGTCGGGGCTCGACCCGCTGGCTGCCGCTCTGTTGCTGTGCGGACCAGTGGCCGCGTTGGCGATCTTTCTTGCGCACAGCCGATGGCCGCGGTTGGCCGGCCTGAGCTCGGTCGCAGCCATGGTGGCCCTCCTGCTGGTTACCCGGGCCGTCATCGGCTGACTGAAATTGACAACCGGCGCCGACGGCTGCGACCATCGGCACCAATCGAAGATCGGCTTTGACGGAGCCAGTACCCCGGTGCCAGCGTCGACAGCGAACCCGGACAGTGGAAGCGGGTGGCAGCAACACCGGCCGGTGATCCCTCCCGAGCCGGAGACGCCAGGCGACGCCGGCGCGTCGTGGGTAACGCCTCCCGGGCCCGCCACCCGATAGCCGCGGCGACGACGAGAGGAGCGCCGCCCAGGTGGCGCCCAAGCGCGGGTGGTACCGCGGGAGTTCGATCCCGTCCCGGCATGTTCGGGGCGGGATTCGTGTGTGGTTGGAGGACTGACGAGCGCCGTGTTCAAGCCGGTGTACAGCACCCTCGATGTGCCCGCCCTCGAGCGCGAGATGGCGGACATCTGGCGCGAGCGGAGGACGGCGGAGCGGTACCTCGTGCGGAACCAGGGCGCCCAAACCCGGTACAGCTTCCTGGACGGACCAATCACCGCCAACAACCCGATGGGCGTTCACCACGCATGGGGCCGAACCTACAAGGACCTATACCAGCGCTATCACACGATGCTCGGGGAGCGGCAGCGCTACCAGAACGGATTCGACTGCCAGGGGCTGTGGATCGAGGTCGCGGTGGAACGCGAGCTGGGCTTCACCAACAAGCGTGACATCGAGGCCTATGGGATCGATCGCTTCGTCGATAAGTGCAAGGTTCGCGTCCAGCGCTTCGCCGACCAGATCACCGAGCAGAGCCGGCGCCTCGGGATGTGGATGGACTGGGAGCACTCCTATTACACGAATTCGGACGAAAACAACTACACGATCTGGGCCTTCCTGGCGGAATGCCATCGGCGTGGGCTCGTCTACCGGGGCCACGACGTCATGCCCTGGTGCCCCCGCTGTGGGACGGGCCTCTCGAACGCAGAGGTCGCCGAGGGATACCGGGAGCTGAGCCACCTGTCGCTCACGATCCGGCTGCCGGTGACAAGCCCGGCCCACGAGGGCGAGTCCCTGTTGGTGTGGACCACGACGCCGTGGACCCTGTCAAGCAATGTCGCTGCCGCCGTGCACCCGGAGCTGACCTACGAGCTGGTGGAGGGCGGTGACGGCAGCCGCTGGTGGGTGAGTCGCGGATCGCGACCACGTGTGGCGCCGGATGCGCCGGTTATCCGCGAGGCGGCCGGCGCGGAGTTGATCGGTCTGGCTTATGCCGGTCCGTTTGACGAGCTGCCCGTACAGGCTGGGGTCGAACACAGGGTGATCGCGTGGAACGAGGTGTCCGAGGCAGAGGGCACCGGCATCGTGCACATCGCGCCCGGGTGCGGCCAGGAGGACTTCGCCCTGGCGCAGCGCGACGGGCTGGCCGTCCTGGACCCGATCGACGAGTTCGGGGTGTTCCGCGACGGCTACGGCTGGCAGACCGGCCGGTTCGCGGGTGCGACACCGGACGAGGCCGACGACCTTGCACTGGCGGTGGCCGGCGATCTGAAGGCCAAGGGCCTGCTCGTGGCTCGCGAGACGTTCACCCACCAATACCCGGTCTGCTGGCGCTGCGGGACCCAGCTGCTCTTCCGGATGGTCGACGAATGGTTCATTCGGATGGCGCCGCTGCGCGCCGAGATCAGCGACGCGACGCGACAGGTGAAGTGGCTGCCCGACGGGATCGGCCTGCTCGAACGAGAGCTCGACTGGCTGCGGAACATGGGCGACTGGATGATCTCGAAGAAGCGGTACTACGGCTTGGCCCTCCCGATCTGGGAGTGCGCAGAATGCGATGCCTGGGAGTTGATCGGCTCGCCCAAGGAGCTCCACGAACGGGCGACGGCAGGGTGGGATCGGTTCGAGGGCCACTCTCCGCATCGGCCATGGATCGATGAGGTCGAGATCGCCTGCTCCTCGTGCGGCGGTCACGCGCGGCGCACGGCTGACGTCGGCAACCCATGGCTCGACGCGGGGATCGTGGCGCTGGCCACGATGGGCTGGAAGAGCGATCGCGTCGAGTGGGAGCACTGGTATCCCGCCGATTTCGTGACCGAATCGTTTCCGGGACAGTTCCGCAACTGGTTCTACGCCCTGCTCACGATGTCGACCGTGATGACCGGTCGGCCGCCGATGCGGACCCTCTTCGGCTACGCGACGCTTCTCGACGAGCACGGTGAGGAAATGCATCGGGCTCGGGGCAATGCCATCTGGTTTGACGACGCGTCGGAACAGATGGGTGCGGACGTCATGCGCTGGATGTACGCCGCGACCAACCCGGCCGCCAACCTCCTTTTCGGCTACGGCCGCGGCCATGAGGTTGTCCGTCGCTTCTTCCTGCCACTCTGGAACACGTACAGCTTCTTCGTGACCTATGCCCGGCTGGACGGATGGCTACCCGACGCACCCGAAGACGGGGAGGGGGGTCGGGCCCTCCTCGATCGCTGGATCGTTTCTCGCCTGGACGGGCTCGTGGAGGAGGTGGGAGCGGACCTCGACGCGTACGACGCGGCGCGCGCGGCCCGGCGGCTCGAGGCGTTCGTGGACGAGCTGTCGAACTGGTACGTCCGACGTAACCGTCGTCGCTTCTGGAAGGGGGAGCTGGACGCCGACAAGCGCGCCGCCTACGCCACCCTGCACGAGGTCCTGACCACGCTGGTGCAACTCCTCGGACCCTTTGTTCCCCACCTGGCCGACGCGATGTGGCAGAACCTGGTAGTGGCGGTCGACCCGACCGCGCCCGACAGCGTGCACCTGAGCGACTACCCGAGCTCGCGGGGCCGTCGCGATGCGGCCACCGACCGATCAGTCGCACTGGCCCGGCGCGTCGTGGGGGTGGGCCGCACCGCGCGCGCCGCCAGCGAGATCCGCACCCGGCAGCCGCTGCGCCGGCTACGCGTTCGGCTGCCCGCATCGGCCGCCGGCGCCCTGGCATCCGAGCCGGCCGTCGCGGCCGAGCTGGAGTCCCATGTCCGGGACGAGCTCAACGTGAAGCAGCTGGAGCTCATCACCGACGACGCCGACCTGGTCGACCGCGCCCTCTATCCGCTCCTGCCGGTCATCGGCCCACGGCACGGTCAGGACGTGGCCCGGATCATGGCTGCGGTGCGGTCGGGTGACTGGCAACTGACCGATGACGGCGGCGCGGTGGCCGGAGGTGTGACCCTGGCTGCCGACGAGTTCGAGCTCACGGCCCGGGCCCGCGCGGGCCACGAGATCGCCGAGGACGGGGAGGTGCTGGTTGCGCTCGACACCCAAGTCGACGACGCCCTCGCGGCCGAGGGTCTGGCCCGTGAGGTGGCGCATCGGCTCCAGAACCTGCGCAGGTCGGCCGGCCTGGAGATCAGTGACCGCATCCTGGCCGTCATCACCGCGCCCGTCAGCGTTGCCGAGCGACTCGCCCTGCACGAGCCATGGTTGGCGGCCGAGACCTTGGCTGTCTCGCTCGACGTAGGGGAGACGGCGGAGCTGCAGGACGCCACTGCCCGCGAGGAGCTGACCCTCGACGGCGCGACGATCAGGCTGGCGCTGCGTCGGGCCGAGTGATGGCGTACGCTCGATCGCCATGAGCGACTCCTCCGTGCGACGACCCTGGGCCGAGACGGGTCTGCTCTTGAGTGCCGCCGCGGTCGTCTACCTGGTCGACCGGCTGACCAAGGCGTGGGTGGTGGCCAACATCGACCTCGGGCAGCAGGTCCCGGTGGTCGGGGACCTGGTCCAGATCTGGCACACCCAGAACCAGGGGGCGGCATTCGGGCTACTCCAGGGTGGCGGGATCTTCTTCATCGCGGTCGGCGTCGCGACGCTGGTCGCGATCGCCTGGGTCCACGTCACCGGGCGGGTGCGCGGGGGGCTGGCCGCCGCCCTGCTGGGCCTGGTCCTGGGTGGGACGCTGGGCAACCTCACCGATCGCGTGCTGGACGGCTCGGTCCCCGACTTCGTGTCGGTGGGCATCGGGAGCTTGCGCTGGCCGACCTTCAACGTGGCCGATTCGTCGGTCGTGGTCGGCATCCTGGGACTGGTCCTCCTCCTGTCAGTCCTCGATCGGCGCGCCGCCGCCAGCGCCGCATGATCGTGAGCGGGGAGCGGATCCTGGAAGGCCCCGCCCCCGCCGGACGCGTCGACGTGGCAGTGGCCGCCGTCGCCGGCATCTCGCGCGCGCACGCCCAACGGCTGCTCGGCGACGGCCGGGCCCTGGTGGATGGGCGCCCCCGGCGGGCGAGTGATCGCCTCACCGGGGGGGAGCAGCTCCGGATCACGCTTTCGGCGCCGCCGGATCCGACTCTCGTGCCGGAGGCCATCCCCATCCGGGTCGTCTACGAGGACGACGACGTGCTCGTGGTCGACAAGCCGGCCGGCATGGTCGTCCACCCATCTGCCGGCCACCCGACCGGGACACTCGTCCACGCCCTGCTGGGACGGGCTGCCTCACGCAACGAGTCGCTGGGTGCCATCGCCGGGGTGGGCCGACCCGGCATCGTGCATCGGCTCGACCGTGACACCTCCGGCCTGCTGGTGGTGGCCAAGACCGATGCCGCCCAGGCCGCCCTGATGCGGCAGTTCGGCGAGCGGGAGGTGGACAAGGAGTACGTGGCACTGGTCCGCGGACAGGCGCCCGCGGCGCGCGGCCGGATCGAAGCGCCCGTCGGACGAGACCCACGTGACCGCCAGCGGATGGCGGTTGTCGCGCGCGGCCGATCCGCTGTCACGGACTACGAGGTCATCGGCAGTGGCGGCGGCTACACCCTGCTTCGCCTTCAGCCACAGACAGGGCGGACGCACCAGTTGCGGGCCCACCTCGCCTACTTGAGGCTGCCCATCGCTGGGGATCTGCGATATGGCGGAGGTGTGGGCCCTGGCGAGCTGCGGCGTCAATTTCTGCACGCGGCACGCCTCGCATTCGCCCGACCAAGCGACGGCGCCCGACTGGAGGCGTGGAGCGAGCTGCCCCCGGACCTGGCGGCCTGTCTGGCCGCCAGCGGCATCCCCGCGGCTGCTCTGTCCGTCCGTACCGGAGCCGCCGTCCAGGAGGCGGTCGTGGCGGAGGGGGTTACTCGATGAGCAAGCGGATGGCGTTCCCCAACCCGATGCTGGTCGTGGTCAGCGGCCCGTCGGGGGTGGGCAAGAGCACGATCGTGGCCGAGCTGGCGCGTCGGCATCCCCAGGTTGTGCCCATCGTGACGGCCACGACCCGGCCCCGCCGCCCGGCCGAGATGGACGGCGTGCACTACCACTTCATGACCACCGACGAGTTCGAACGGCTGCGGGCCAACCACGGGCTGCTGGAGTCCGCCGAAGTCCACGGGCACTGGTACGGGACGCCCCTGGACCAGGTCCGCGGCATCCTGCGCGCGGGTCGCGATGCGATCCTGACCATCGACCCGCAGGGCGCGCGCGAGGTCCGGAGCCGAGTGCCGGACGCGCTGCTGATCTTCGTCATGCCGCCCTCAATGGACGTTCTCAACGACCGCTTGTCGCAGCGCGGATCGGAAGATGCGGCCAACCAGGCGCTGCGGCGCCACAACGCAGCGGGTGAGATCGCGGCCGCCACCGACTACGACGAGATCGTCGTGAACGAGACTGGCCACGTCGAGGAGGCGGCCGAGCGGATATGGGAGGTCATCCAGGCCCAGGCGCGCCGCGACCCACCACGCCGCGTGCGCCTGTGAACGGCTCCTGATGCCCGCTCCGGACGACGGCACGCTCGTCCGGGTCGCAGTGGATGCCCAGGCCGATCGGCCCGAGCGGACGTTCACCTACCGGCTTGGGCCCCGGACGACACCCGAGCCCGGCTCGCTCGTGCTCGTCCCATATGGTGGCCGCCTGGCCCTGGGCTACCTGCTGGCGGGTCAGCCGGATCCGGTCGACGCCCCGCTGCCGGTCGAGTCGGTCGTCTCCGACCCCCTGCTGACGGCGGACCTGCTGGTCCTGGCCGAGGCGATCGCCATCCGCTACCGCGCCCCGATCGGGACGACGCTGGCCGCCATGCTGCCGCCGGGTCTCGAGTCGCGACTCGAACGGCGGTGGGAGGTCCTCGAGCCCGCCGCCCTGCGGGCTGCCGATGCGGGCGACGGGGAGGCGGGCGACGGCGAGCTGGGGGTCGGGACGCTGCTCACCGAGCGCCAGCTGCGGCGCCTCGCCGATGACGTGTCGCCCCGTTGGCTCGAGGGTCGCCGACGAGCGGGTGCGCTCCGCGCCGCGTGGCGCCTCCGACCACCGGCCGCCGGGCCGCGACGGGTCCGCGTGGTTCGCCGCCGCCGATCGCCCGGAAAACCGGTCTCGGGGCCGCTCCAGCGGGCGCTGCTGGACGCCGTCGGACCCGGCGAAGCGACGACACTGCCTGAGCTTGGCGCGCGGTTGGGCCGCGCGGCGTCGGCGCTCCTGTCGCCCGCCCGGCGGCTCGAAGCCGCGGGGTGGGTTGAGCTCGAATGGTTGACGACCCGGCGCGACCCACTCAGCCATCGGCCCCCGGGCCAGACCGCGGCTGCGGACATGGCGCCCGAGCAGGTCGCTGCCATCCGAGCGATCGCGGACCTCGCCCCCGGCGGGGAGCTGTTGCTCGAGGGCGTCGCCGCGTCCGGAAAGACCGACGTGATCCTCGCCTCGGTGGACGCCACCCTCGCCGCCGGCCGGGATGCGATCGTGCTCGTTCCCGAGGTCACCCTGATCCCGCAGCTCGCGGACCGCCTCCACGGCACCGCGGGAGCGGCGCTTTCGGTGCTCCACTCGGGGCTCTCGGCCGGGGAGCGGCACGACGAGTGGATCCGCATCATGGGCGGGGAGGCGGGCGTGGTCGTCGGCACCCGATCCGCGATCTTTGCTCCGCTCCGCAACCTGGGGCTGGTGGTCCTGGATGAGGCCCACGATACGGGCTACAAGGCCGATCGCACCCCGCGCTACGACACCCGCTGGGTGGCCGGCCAGCGCGCCGCCCTGACCGGTGCGCGAGTCGTGCAGGCCTCCGCCACGCCAGACGTCGTCAGCGTGTACCGGGTGCGGACCGGCGCGGCGCGTCGGGTGCGCCTGGCGACCCGTCGGGTCGGCGCCGCGCCCCAGGTGACCATCGTCGACATGCGCGCCGAGCTGGCGGCGGGCAATCGCTCAGTGCTGTCGGAAACCTTGACCGATGGCCTCGCCCGGCTGACCGCAGGCCGCCAGCAGGCGATCCTCCTCATCAACCGGCGCGGCGCCGCGACCTTCGTCCTGTGCCGCGACTGCGGAGAGCCGCTGCGCTGTCCCGAGTGCCTGATGCCGCTCGTCCATCACCTGGCCACCGCCGAGCTGCGCTGCCACCACGACGGTCGGACGGCCGTCCTTCCGAGCCGTTGCCCGAACTGCAACAGCCCGCGGATCCGCTATTTCGGTGCCGGTACCCAACGTGTCGAGGCCGAGGTGCGGTCCCGGTTCCCGCAGTTGCGGGTGGGTCGCCTGGATTCCGATGCGGTTGCCGCCCGACGTCGCTTCGAGTCGATCTACGACGACTTCGTCGCGGGGCGCATCGACGTCCTGGTCGGCACCCAGCTGGCAGCCAAGGGCCTGGACCTGCCATCGGTCACCCTGGCCGGTGTGGTGGCGGCCGACGTGACCCTGCACCTGCCGGATTACCTCGCCGCGGAAAGGACGTTCCAGCTCCTGGCCCAGGTGGCCGGCCGCGCCGGCCGCGGCCCGCTCAGCGGGCAGGTGGTGATCCAGACCTACGCGCCCGACCATCCGGCCATCCGGGCTGCGTCGCGGCTCGACGTGGACGCGTTCGTGGATGGCGAGCTGCCGAGACGGGAGGCGTTCGGATATCCGCCCTTCGGGTGGTTGGCCCGCCTCCTGGTGGCAGATGCCGATCGCCGGCGAGGCGAGGTCCGAGCCGAAACCGCGGCCTCAGCGGTCGCCGGCCCCGGCGTCGACGTCCTTGGCCCGGTCCCGGCCTGGGTTCCGCGCCGGGCCGGCCGCTGGCGGTGGCAGGTCGTCGTCCGTGCAGCGACCGAGGATGCCCGGGCGGCCGCACTCGAGCGTGCGCCGGCCGGCATCGGCATCGACGTCGATCCCGGGTCCCTGCTCTAGCGTCCGCATCGGCTCCTTTACAATGCGGTCATGGTCGTCCGCCGCATCCTGACCGCCGACGAGCCGATCCTGCGCGAGAAGACGAAGCGGGTCTCCGACTTCGATGCCTCCCTGCACCGGCTTCTGGACGACCTGCTCGAGACGATGCGGGACGCGCCGGGCATCGGCCTGGCCGCCAATCAGGTCGGCGTCCCGCTCCAGGTGGCCGTGATCGAGATCGATGGCAAGGTCACCGAGCTCATCAACCCGAAGCTTGTTCGCCGATCCGGAAGCATGGTCGACTGGGAGGGCTGCCTCTCGATCCCTGGCTTCGTGGCCGAGGTCGAGCGGGCGGAAAAGGTGACCGTCAAGGCCCGCGACCGACTCGGCAAGGAGTTCCGCGTCAAGGGGGACGAGCTCCTGGGGCGGGCGCTCCAGCACGAGATTGACCACCTGAACGGGGTCCTGTACATCGACTACCTGGAATCGCTCGAGGAGCTGGTCCGGGTGAGCGAGGCCTCCGACACGGTGAAGGAAGAGGCGGCGGCCAGCATCTAGTGCTGGGCCGGGTCGCGTTTCTGGGCAGCGGCGCGTTCGCTGTGCCGCTCCTCGGACGCCTCCCCGAGCTTGCAGACGAGCTCCTTGTCCTGAGCCGCCCGGACCGCCCGGCGGGCCGCGGGCTCCATGAGCGGGCGGCGCCGGTGGCGGACGCCGCCCGGTCACACGGTATGCGCCTGCTGACCCCGCCCCGCCTCCGTTCGCCGGAGGCGCGCGACGCGATTGCCGCCTTTCGGCCCGATGGCCTGCTCCTGGCCGCCTACGGCGAGCTGGTCCCGGCCGATCTGCTGGCCGTGGCGCCGCGACCGCCGCTCAACGTGCACCCTTCGGTCCTGCCTCGCCACCGGGGTGCGGCGCCGGTGGCCTCCACCATCCTGGCCGGCGACCCGGAGGCCGGGGTCAGCCTGATGATCATGGTCGAGCGCCTCGACGCGGGACCGCTGGTCGGGCAGTGGCGGATTCCGCTCTCCGGGCGCGAGGAAACGCCGGAGCTGGAAGGCCGCCTTGGCGTGCTGGCGGCCGAGGTCGTCCCGCCCCGATTAGCCGACTGGGCGGCGGGCCAGCTCGAATCGCACGAGCAGGACGAGTCGCAGGCGACGTACCGACCACCGTTCACGCGGCGCGACGGATGGATCGACTGGGGAGGGAGCGCCGAGGCGATCGACCGCCAGGTGCGCGCCCTGCAGCCGTGGCCCGGGGCCTGGACCACCCTCGACGGGCGGCGCCTGCACGTTCGCCGCGCGCACCCGGCCAGCGGCCTGCCCGGCCTCCCCATCGGCTCCCTGTTGCCGGGCACCCCGCCGATGGTCGCCTGCGGGCTGGGTGCCCTGGCCCTGGACACGGTTCAGCCCGAGGGTCGGCCGCCGATGGCGGCCGACGCCTGGCGCAACGGGCTCAGCCGTGACCACGTCCTGTTGGGCGGGGACGCGCCGCCCAACTGACACCGTCCGCCGGTCCCCGGTTCGGGCGGTGCCGGCCGCCTTGGGTATACTCGCCCACGGTGCCCGGAGGTGGCACCTGACCGATGTTCATATTTGACCCCACCTACATCGTCCTGCTGGTGGTCATGGTCGCGATCAGCGGCTGGGCCGCCTGGCGGGTCCGCTCCACGTACGGACGCTGGTCCAAGGTCGATTCCGGGATCAACCTGAGCGCATACGACTTCGCTCGCCGACTCCTGGACCGCCAGGGCCTGGCCAACGTCCAGATCGAACCCACGCCCGGCCAGCTGACCGATCACTACGACCCGCGCGGGAAGATCCTGCGCGTCAGCCAGACGGTGGCGGGGAGTGACGCGGTCTCGGCCGGTCCGCAGCTGTCCGTGGCCGCGGCCGCGGTGATCGCCCACGAGGTCGGGCACGCCATGCAGGACCGCCAGCGCGACCGGTGGCTGACCGCGCGATCCTTCATTGTGCCAGCGGCCAGCTTCGGCTCGTCGCTGGCCCCGTGGCTGATCATCGCCGGCCTGTGGCTCAACCTGACCGGGCTGGCCGTGGTCGGGCTCATCGGGTTCGCCATCGCGTTCGGGTTCACGCTCATCACGCTCCCAGTCGAGATCGGCGCCAGTGGGCGTGCGCTTGCCTTCGTCGATGGCCTGGGCATGAGCGGGGAGCGGCAAGCGGGTGCCCGCGCGGTCTTGAAGGCGGCGGCCTGGACCTACGTCGCGGCGGCCCTGACGGCCATGTTGACGTTCCTGTACTACCTGAGCCTGGTCATGGGTCGTCGTGACTGACGCTCACCCCGCTGAGGCGCTGCCGGCCATCAGCGAGGTCGCGACGGATCAGTTGGTTGCCTGGTTCGCCGCCCGGGGCGAGCCCGCCTACCGCGCGCGCCAGGTCGCATCCGGCGTGGCCGCCGGCCGCGCTCAGGGCTTCGACGACCTGACCGATGTGCCGCGCCGTCTGCGGGCTGCCCTGGCCGGGGCGTTCCGCTTCTCGAGCATCGGGGCCACACGGGTCGTTGGCACCGAAGGGGCCCTGACGGAGAAGGCCGTCCATGAGCTCGCTGACGCGCAACGCATCGAGTCGGTCCTGATGCGCTACCCGGGGCGTGCGGGATCGGCGCCCCGGACCACGATCTGCATCTCCAGCCAGGCCGGCTGCGCGGTGGGCTGCCCGTTCTGTGCCACCGGACAGGGTGGATTCGGGCGCCATCTCTCCACCGCCGAGATCGTGGACCAGGTCCTGTGGTGGCGCCGGGCGCGGGCCCGGACGATCGACCCCCATCGCCACCTGAACGTGGTGTTCATGGGGATGGGCGAGCCCCTGCTCAATGTCGAGGCGGTATTCGACGCGGTCCGGCACCTGAACGATCCCGCACGCCTGGCGATCGGTGCCCGCCACCTGACCGTGAGCACCTCGGGTGTCGTCCCCGGCATCCACCGCATGACCGATGAGCTGCCCCAGGTCAACCTGGCCATCAGCCTCCACGCCGCGCACGACGCACTGCGCGACGAGCTGGTGCCCATCAACCGCAAATGGCCGATCGCGGCGGTCCTCGAGGCGGGGCGTCGCTTCGCGAGCCGGACCCACCGCCGGGTGAGCCTGGAGTACGTCATGATCGACGGGGTCAACGACGCGCCGGACGAGGCGCGCCACTTGGCCGAACTGGCTCGCGGGTGGCTGTGCCACGTGAACCTCATGCCGCTCAACCCGACACCGGCCGCGCCGTGGCTCGGCACGCCCCGGGCCGGGATCGACCGCTTTGCTGCCATCCTGCGGGACGCCGGGGTGGCGACCACCGTGCGCGACACCCGCGGCCGCTCGATCGAAGCCGCCTGTGGGCAGCTCCACGCCCAGCTC
>DASWJA010000095.1:0-3318 GCA_036397375.1 Candidatus Limnocylindria bacterium | reverse complement strand
CCCCACCCGAAGGGCGGCACACCACGTGATAGACCGGCCTCCCCGCCGGGTCCGCGCGGTGCAGCGGATGCCAGTGATAGCCCAGCTCGCCGCCCATCAGCCGATCCACGGAGTGATACACGTACGCCGCCACCACCCAGCGGCTGCGCCGGCGTTCATGCCACTCCTCGTACCGGAACGACGCCTCGGTGGCCAGCCCGTGCCCCGGCGCCTCGAGGTCGAAGCGCCGGTATCCGGGGTCCGCCGGATCGTCGGTGACCGTCAGCTCGCCATCGACCGCCAGGCGCTGTTCAACCGTCAGCCACCAGCTATGCAGCTGTTGCGCGGTCCGGCCGACGGTCCGGCCGACGGTCATGCCGACGGTCATGCCGAAACGGGCGAGCGATCCTCGGTCTGGGCGGCCTGCCGTCCAGCGGCGCTGGCTCCCGGCTCGCGACGGCGGTGGATGGGCTGCAGCGCCGCGTCCTCGAGCCAGGTCAGCAGCGCGGCGTGGGGAATCCGATACGTCCGCTCCGACAGCCGCACGGCCCGCAGACGCCCCTCGTGGATGTAGCGCAGGATGGTCGAGGGGTGCTGCCCGGTGATCCTGGCCACCTCAAGGGGGGCGTAGAACGGCTTACGCTCAAACACAGTCCCTGCTTCTCATGCGTGTTACGTCAACATACTGCATATGTAGCAGTTGTCAACATCTTCCGGACCAGACCGATGATGGTGGCCGGACCCCTACACCTGGGGCTGGGGCGACCTCATCTTCTTCCGGATCGCACCAATCTCGATGTGGGCCTACGCCTTCCACCCCGAGGAGTTCCCCGCGGATTAGCCAGCCCAGACTGCCGACCCCTTCTGGCTAGCGCTCCGTCGGATTCCGTGCCTTGGCTTCCCCCTGGCGCAGCCGATCCTCGTCGTCGGTCACCAGCCGGAAGCGGCCTTTCGCCCGCTGATACCACTCGTAGTAGACGCCGCGTCTTCCCCTCGAGAAGTCGTACTCCTCCGGCACGTTGTCGTCTGGCTCTTGATTGGGGATTGGCTTCTTCATGGCAGTTCCCGCCGAGAGGCGGGCCGTGCTGAGATGATCCGCATGGTACTCCCGCGCTCGGCATGCATGACCACCAGCCATCGGCCAAGGTCCGAACGACCGATGGTGATCCACCGCAACTCCGCGCCAGAGTGCCACTGCCCAGCGGCGGACGACCCTACGGCCGACGGAAGACGGCGTGGGTGCCGATCCGCCGCCAGATCACGTGTGCCCCCTCGCCCTGCGACGCCCCGTATTCAAAGGTTGCCCGACCGTCCGGCGCCCAGGTCATCTCGTAAATTCGGTCCGTGCCCTCGACCCGCCTGACACGTAGCCCCGGCCGCAGTTTGCCTGCCGCGACGTCTGCATCAAAGCGGCGGAATGCGACAGCAAATCGATCCCTGTGCGCCGGCGTCAGCGCGGCCCAGTCGCGCTCGAAGCGACGAGTCCGCTCATGACTCGGCACCGATGCCCGGGCCGCTACTCGAGGCTCTCGAGGAACTCGCTGGCGGTGGCGGAGCGGCGAGTTCGGCCGGCCGCGATATCGGCGCTTGCCTCACGCTCACCCTGCTGCCAGGACTCCGTCCAGAACCAGGCCTGGTCGGCGTCGATGAGCTTCTTCGGGCGCATGACAATGGCGCCCTCTTCCACGGAGACCTCGAGCAGATCACCTTCGACAACCCGAGCCTCACGACGGACGCGGTCCGACAGCGTTATCTGGCCCTTCCCGCGGACACGTGTCAGGGACATGGCTAAGTACCTTTTACGAGATTCTCACTATCCTACTCTCCGCCAGTCATTGTCAAGAGCCGCTCTCCGGTACACGAGCACGCGCCAGTACCACGGCCCGCCCCGATGGGCGGGCAGGTATCCCAGCCCGTCCATGATGTCGTCGATGGCCCGATGCCGGTGGAGGTACCAGCGGTCTTGCCTGCGAAGAAGCGCAAGGCGGACGTTGTCGGCGCGCTGGAAGGCGCGCATCCACCATGTATCAGCCGGCAGGGTCAAGCCGACCAGCCGCGGCTCCAACCGGGCGGCCGCACGCAGGAACCGGTCCAGGTAGGGGTAGCAGCAGACGACGGCATCGGCGGCGGCGATGTCGGCCGGGGGCAGCTCCGCGGCCAGCTCGACCACGTCGCCGTACCGATATTCGACGCGCGCCGCCAATCCACGCCGCTCAGCCTCCTCTCGAGCCGCCGCGAGGTAGTCGCGCGAGGCGTCGACGTCCATCGCTCGGGCCGCGCCGGCCTCCAGAAGCGCCAAGTGGACGGCCCCCACGCCGGCCCCGATTTCACGGATGGTGGCCCCCTCGACACCCTCGGCGCGAAACGCGTCGATCAGCTCCTGCGTCGTCGGCCGCGGCCCATTCTGCCGGAGCCGCTCCAGATCCCGACGCCAGCCGTGACCGTCATAACCGAACCGCTCGAGGTCCTCGTCACAGCAGAACCGGTCAGGCAGGCCAGGCATGTACCGATGATGGTCGGGGTTCGGTCAAGCGCGGGCGCGCCGCTAGACCAGTGGACGGCTCCGGGCAGTGGCCGCAGCCCGGGACTTCTGGCCTAGGCCATCGTCCGCGCCGACGCCACGATGCGGTCCAAACCCTGACCCAGACCGATCCTGACCGATGTCTGGCGGTACCAGCAGGCCAAACATGACGCCGCCGTGCCGGACAGGTCGGCACGGCGGTTGGCCTACTGGGGCGAGGCTCGACTACATCGGGCTGACACCCACCCCCATCTGCCCAGGCACCTTCCACTCGATGAACTGGTCAGCGAGGAGCTTTTGAGCATCCTCGATCTTGTCCACACCGAGCACAATCGTGACCTTCCCCTCGGAGGACTGCACCGGCGCGAACAGCTCGATGTTCACGCCCGCATCGGCCAGTTTCTGGGCCGTCGCGGCCGCGGTGCCCGGCTGGTCCTCGAGCGAGATGGCCAGCACGGGGATCTCGCGGTACTCGATGCCCGCCCCGGTCAGCGCGTTCTTCACGCCCGCCTCGTCGGTCGCCAGAAAGGCCGACCCACCGCGTGAGCCGAGGCCCAGGCTGAAGACATACAGGTTGATCCCGCGCTGGGCGATGGCGGATGCTATCCGGGCAAGCTCACCCGGCTTGTTTGCGCTTTCGACGATGAAAGCCTGCATGGGACGTACCTCTGGACGGGTCCGCTCGGCAGTGAGAGTCGGACACTGTCGCGGGTGGACCGATGTGGACCACGCCTCAACACCCGTCCAATCGCCCGTATTTTCCTCCCCCCATCGCCGGGTGTCGAACGACAACTCCTCCTGAACTACCGATGCGCCGC
>DASWJA010000094.1:0-21633 GCA_036397375.1 Candidatus Limnocylindria bacterium | reverse complement strand
GTCTCCGTCGGATGCTGCAGCTCATGGATATGGGGAGGCTCAAATGGTGACAGCAGTGATCTACTTCGACACGTCGAACCCAGACGGATTCGTCAGTGCTCTGGACACGACCGGAGAGCTATTCGAGGATGTTCAGGGCTTCCACGGGTTCAACCTCATGCGAGGGGTGGAAGACCCGAACCGGTTCCTTCTCTTGGTCGAATGGGACTCGGTGGAGAATCATCAGGCTTGGCAGCAGTCCCATGTAGACCAGTTTCTCGGCAAACTGAATCCCCACCTGTCAAGCCCACCCGACATCAAGCACTTCGAGTAGACCGACCACACATATCATGCACGTCCGCGAGCGGTTCTGGTGAAACGGGCTGTCAGTTGGCCTGCCAGAGACATGATGGTGATCGATCGGGTGCGCTGCCGGCAGATCTGTTGAGAACGCTGCGGGAGCTGCCCCGAGCTGGTGTGGAGCTCGCCGGCCGACACGGACGCTGAGCGAGGTCGCCCAGCGCCTTGGCTCGGCATGGCGCTAGCCGTCGCGCTAGCCGTCGCGCTCACCCTCGTTGCATGTGGCAGCTCCACCTCCTCGCCGACGACGGCGCGGCCGGTCCTGCCGTCGGCTGCAGAGTTGACATTCCCCGAGGGGACCGTGCCCGACGTGCTGGCTCGCGACGGCCGCTTCGGAACCCTCCTCGGCATCTTGGCGCTCACCGAGTCGCCACAGGGGATTCCTGGCCAGCAGACGATCACGCCGGTGCTGGACCACATGATCCTGCCCACATGGCAGCACACGCTCTTCGCGCCGACCGATGCGTCGTTCGCGGCGCTGCCTCCGGCGACGCTGGAGACGCTGCTGACCGATGCGGGCGCGCGCCTGGACTTCGTGCGATTCCACATCTCGACGCGGGTGTGGGCCACCGCAGACCTTCCGGATAGCGGCACGATCGAGACGCCCGGCGGTCGCGTCGAGGTCAGCCGCGACGGCGAGCGTGTGGCGGTCGGCGAGGCGGTGATTGCCGAAGCGGACGTGACGGCCACGAACGGAGTCGTGCACGTCCTCGACGGCCTGGTCTGGGTCCCAGGCTGACGCCCTGGCTGGCCCGGGTCAGCTGGAGGCGAGCCTCGCGACGAGCGCGTCGGTACGCCCCACCGCTGCCGCTGCGCCCGCTCGCCATGGATATCCTCCACCTTTGGGGAGGCGAACCAGGCGGCCGAGCGCCAGGCGGACCGGAAGCAGCACGAGGGTCGCGGTGGCCAGAGAAGCGAAGATCGGAACGGAGTAACCCTGACCCAGTTAACCGCTTGGCTTCAGGTTCGCTCCGGCCCGTCTATTCCGCTACCGCGCCCGCCCGCAGCCGGATCCCCGGGGCCCGAGGCACGCCAGCCTACCTCGCCTTCGCAGTCTGAGCGACGTCCCGTGTGGCCATCGTTCGCTCGACGAGTCGCAGCTGCAGGCCAACGAACATCAGCCACGACAGCCAGGCGGCGAGGAAGATGCGCTGGCCGACACCAACCAGCTCCAGGCGCTGGAACACGGCGATGGCCACGACAAGGGTGATCACCAGACCCCAGGCGAACAGCCGAGCCGCGAAACTGGCCCCTCCCAGGCGGGGATCTCGACGGAAGGCTCCCGACAGGATGAATGCGCCCGGGATCAGGCCCAGGAACATGACGTATCCCGCCAGCTCGTGCGCCATGCCCGACGCGGTCGAGACCACAGTCCCGTCGGCCTGGGCGACGTCGATTCGGGTCAGGCCGCTCGCGATGAGCCCGAGACTCACGAGCGCGAGGCACACGGCTGACGCCAGTGCCCAACGTCCGGGCAACGCGGAGCGCGCTCTCCAGGCCAAGGCCAGAACCCCGGCGCCGGCCATCAGGTAGCCGACCATCAGCAGCCAGCCCAGCTGACCGTGGGCGTACTCGCTGACATAGTGGGTGGCGGGATTCAGTTGTGGCTGGATGACGTGCATCACGAGCAGCGTCGCGGCCAGGTAAAGCACGGCTGCGGCGCCAACGCTGGCGAGCGGAATGGAACGATTCATCTCTGCTCCTCTGACTTCGAGCGAACGCCCCTTGATTCGTCGTTCGGTGCCCGGAGTGTGCGGGCCGCTACCGCAAGACGGCATCGGAGTGCGCCCGACTTCGGGGGGTGGGGACAACCCCATTCCGCCGTGGCAACCGAATGCGGATCGATGTCGATCGGCCCGGCAGGGCGGTCAGGGCCAAACATCGGAGCCCGCACGACTTCGATGCTGGGGATAACCCTGTTGGCGGCGATCTGAAGCACTGGCAACATGGCCCCATGACAACCATCCTCATCGTCGACGATCACCCCGCCTTTCGCCTCGAGGCGCGTCAGCTGCTGGAGGCGGAGGGCTTCACGGTCATCGGCGAAGCGGCCGACGGCCAGGCGGCGCTCTTCCTGGCAGCCCGCGAGCGGCCCGACGTCCTGCTGCTCGATATCGGTCTCCCGGACATCGATGGCTTCGCGGTGGCCGATCGGCTGGCATCGGTCCAGCCGCCCATCTGCGTGATCCTCACCTCGAGCCGCGATGGGTCGATCTACGGAAGTCGGATCCGCGAGACGACGGCCGTCGGGTTCCTGCGCAAGGACGAGCTGACTGGCGACGCGATCAGGATGCTGATGGGCGCGGCCTGAGCTTCTCAGGTCCCCAGAAAGGCCAGTACGGCCAGCACGCGGCGATGGTCGTCGGGAGCAGGGACCAGCTCGAGCTTGGAGAAGATCGATGCGGTGTGCGCCTCGACCGTCTTGGGGGTGACGAAGAGGCGATCGGCGATGGCCTGGTTGGAACGGCCCTCCGCCATCAGCGCTAGGACCTCGCGCTCGCGCTCGGTCAGCTCGGCCAGGGGATCCGGCTTGGCGCGTTTGGCGTCGACGAGCTGCGCCACGACCGCCGGATCGACGACTGTTCCCCCGCGCGCCACGCGGCGCACGGCGTCGGCGAAGTCCTCGAGGTCGACGACCCTATCCTTGAGCAGGTACCCGGTGCCGTCTGCGCCGTCGGCCAGCAGTCGCAGGGCGAACGCCGCCTCGGTGTGATGGGAGAGGACCAGGATGCCGACCGCCTGACCGTGTTGCTCGCGGATCGTGGCGAGGGCGCGCAGCCCCTCATCGGTGAAGGTCGGTGGCATCCGGATATCGATGATGGCCACGTCCGGGCTGGTCGAGGCGATCAGTGCCAGCAGCCCGTCGACGTCGCCGGCTTGGCCGACCACCTCGAAGCTGGCGTCCTCAAGCACGCGGACGATCCCCTCGCGGACCAGCAGCGAGTCGTCGGCGATGACCACGCGGATGGTCATTGGACGCGGGCCTCTCTCCGTAACTGACCCGGGGATCGTCCCACGATGAACCGGCGCTGGCCATAGGGTCACCCCGAACGCGTGGCATGGCCCAATCGTCGAGGGTGTGGGACCATCAACTCTTCACAGCCCGCCGAGAGAAGAAAGATGGTCGCGACGACCCGAGCGGCCGCGGACGGCCCCCGCGGTCGTTGGACCGCCTGGTTACGCCGCGCGGCCTTGCCGGTGGGATTTGGTGCGGCGGCGCTGACCGCTCTCCTCGGCTCATCCTGGGTGACGAGCGCTCCACCTGAGCTGCGCGTTTCGACCATCGCGATGAGCGCCGCGTACCTCGTCACCGGCTACGTCGCGCGCCGCCGGCTGCCCTCACGGCGGATCGGCTCTCTCTTCCTGATCGCTTCACTGGCATTCCTGTTATCCGTCTTCCAGGGATCGGACCTGCCCCCGTACCAGGGATCGGACCTGCCCCTCCTGCTCGGCCTGGGCTTTGCCGGGCAGCTGATCGGGACATCGCTGCAGGTGTTTCTGCTGCTGACCTTCCCGGAGGGGAAGCTCCGCAGCCGTCAGCAGGCTGCCGCCACCATCGTGGTGCTCGGGCTGATTGGCTTCGCATACGCCACCTTCATCGCCCTGTTCGACGCCACGCAGGCCGGCCTCAGCGACGCTGCCAATCCCTTCTATTTGCCGGCGACGGCACCGATCGCCGGTGCGCTCGCAGGCTTGGCGACCCTGGCCCTCGGATCCGCCTTCGTTGCGATCGCCGTGCTCCTCGTGGGCCGATGGCTGCGCAGCAGCCGCCCGGCCCGGGTGACGCTGGCGCCAGTCGTCGTCGCCGGCTGCCTCAGCTCCGGAATCGGCGTCACGGCAATGCTCATCGGCTCCAGTCTGTCGAGGGATGCGGCGGTAGCTCTGATCACCGGACAGACGGTGGCATACGCCGCGGTCCCCTTCGGATTCCTGCTGGGCCTCCTCCGGCTGCGCATGGCGCGCGGAACGGTGGCCGACGTCATCGTCGAGCTTGGCGACACGCCGGCGCCGATGCAGCTTTCCGAGGCCCTGGCCGGTGCCCTGGGCGACCCGACGTTGGCAGTGGTGCACTGGTCGCCTGAGCATGAGACGTACGTGGATGCGAACGCCGTGCCGATCGATCTCGACTCCGTTGATGGCGGAACGGCGGTCACCCGGCTGGAGCGTGATGGGCGGCCCATGGCCGCAGTCCTCCACGACCCGGCGCTGGCAGAGGATCCGGGGCTCGTCGCCGCTGTCGGGGCCGCCCTGAGGCTGGCGGTGGACAACGAGCGCCTGGCCGCCGAGGTCCGCTCGCAGCTGGAGGAGGTGCGTGCCTCGCGGGCTCGGATCGTCGAGGCGTCGGACGCCGAGAGACGACGGGTGGAGCGTAATCTCCACGATGGCGCTCAACAGCGTCTGGTGGTGCTGTCGCTGGCCCTTCGTCGCGCGCAGGCCCAGCTGCCGGGTGACGCCGGCCCGGAACTCACGGGAACCCTTGCGGATGCCACGGATCAGCTCAAAGCCGCACTTGCCGAGCTTCGCCAGCTTGCCCGAGGCATCCATCCAGCGATCCTGGTCGAAGCCGGCCTGCTGGCGGCGCTGAAGTCGCTTGCCCGCGAGTCGCCCGTTCCCGTGGCGCTGCAAGTCGATCTGCCCGGACGACTGCCGGAGCCTGTGGAAGCCGCCGTGTACTTCGTTGTCTCGGAAGCCCTGGCCAACGTCGCGAAGCATGCGGGCGCCGACCAGGTGGAGGTGTCTGTCGCGATCGCGGGCGAACAGCTCCGGGTCCGGATCGCCGACGATGGTCGCGGGGGAGCGGATCCGAAGTCGGGCTCGGGTCTGCGCGGGCTGGCGGACCGCGTGGCCGCGCTGGGCGGCCGGCTGGATGTCCGCAGTCCGTTGAGTGCAGGGACTCAGGTGATTGCGACGCTGCCCGTGGCGAGTAGCTTCGACCACTGACCGACGCGCGCCCGGCACGGGCCGCTCGCGTCGAGACCGCTCATCGCCCGCAGGACGCACCGGCGGCAGCACACGTCGGTGGGCCGGTCACGCACACGGGTGCTGAGCTCGCCAGGGCCGAGACGCCGGCGACTGGGGACAGCCCCAGCACCGCTTGTCGGGGCCACTCCGATGGAAGCGGGCCGATGGGCCTCCACCCTTGCTGACAAGCAGGGAGCCGACACCAAGTCGATTCCCGGGATGGAGGACGCGTATGACTCCCGCGATCGAGACCCGCGGCCTGACTAAGCAGTACCGCGGGGTCTCAGCCCTCACCGATCTCTCCCTCCAGGTCCAACCCGGCTCGGTCTTCGGGTTCCTGGGACCGAATGGAGCCGGCAAGACCACGACCCTGAAGATCCTGGCCGGCCTCAGTCGGGCAAGCTCGGGTACGGCGGCCATCAGCGGTGTGCCGGTCACCGTGCAGGGCGTTCATCGGGCGCGGGTCGGCTACCTGGCCCAGGAGCCCCGTTTCTATGGCTGGATGTCCGGTCGCCAGACGCTGGCCTACGTGGCCAGCTTCTTCCCGCCGGATACCAACCGCCGGCGGATCGACGAGCTCCTCGAGCTCGTGGGTCTGACCGATGCGGCCGATCGGCCAACGAAGACGTACTCCGGTGGCATGCGGCAGCGGCTGGGGATCGCCCAGGCACTGGCGGGCGATCCGTCGGTGGTGCTGCTCGACGAGCCAGCGGCCGCGCTCGACCCGCTCGGCCGCCATGACGTCCTGGGGCTGATGCAGCGGCTGCGCGGCGACAAGACGGTCTTCTACTCCACCCACATCCTGGACGACGTCGAGCGCGTCAGCGATCACGTGGCCATCCTCGACAAGGGTCGCCTGGTGGTCAGCGCTCCGACGGCCGAGCTGATGAACGATTTCAAGGCCTCGACCATTCGTGTCGTGCTGCTCGGCGCCGGCGCGGACACCGAACAGAAACTCGCCGCGCTGCCGGGCGTCGACCGCGTGGCGGCCATCGGTCGCGACGGCCAGGAGTGGCGCTACGACATCACCCCCAGCAAAGGGTCGGTTGCCGACGTACAGGGCGCCGTCACGCGCTTTGCCGCGACGGCAGGGCTGACCGTGGCCAGCAACCGTCAGGAGGCCCTCAACCTCGAGGACGTCTTCCTGCGCATCGTGAACAAGGAGCGTACGGCATGAACACGACCAATCCCGCCCTGCCTGGCTTCCGACCTTTCCTCCGCAAGGAGATGTCGGAGTGGTGGCAGCGGCGAGCGATCATCGCCACGTTTGGCTTCGTGACCCTTCTGGGCACCCTCGCCACCCTCGCCACCCGGATCGACGAGCTGGCCGGCGGCCTGGCGCCGGGTGCAGCGCAGCTCGACCCGACCATGAACGTCATTGGCGCCGGGTTCGACCAGTTGATCCTGTATGCGGCACTGTTCACCAGCATCGGACTCCTCATTGGCGAGCGGTCGACCGGGACCTTGGCCTGGACGCTGTCCAAGCCGATCTCCCGCAACGCCCTGCTGCTGGCGAAGTGGCTGGTCGCGGTGGTCATGCTGACCGTCTTCGGCCTGGTGCTTCCCATGGCCGTCAGCGTCGGAGTCGCGACCTGGTCGTACGGCAGCCTGCCCGACCTTGGGCGCGTGGCAACCCTGGGCGGAGTGCTCATCACCCTCCCTGCGTTCTACGTGGCTCTGAACCTGTTCCTGTCGACACGGCTCAACAGCCAGGCCGGCGTGGCGGCAATCGGAGTTGGCGTCGCCGTGATCCCGCTCCTCTTCGCCGGGTTCCTCCCTCTCCTCGTGGAGCTGTGGCCGACCTCGATGAGCGCGGTAGCCATGGCCATGGCGGGCGGCGAGACACCCCATCTGCCAACCATCCTCAGCTGGTCGACCGTCGTGGTCGGCCTCGGCATCGCGGGGCTGGTCATCTTTCAGCGAGAGGACATGTAGTCATGCGAACCCATAGGCACCCAGAACGGCGCATCGCGCCGCCCGTACTCCCCGTATTCATAGTGCTGGCCGCCGTGCTGGCCGGCTGCATCCAGGGGCAGGGGCCCGTGACCAGCGAATTGCGGGAGGTGCCCGCATTCACCCGTATCGAGGCCACCGCCGGCATTCGCGTCGTGGTCCGCATCGGTCCTGCGGAAGCCATCGAGGTGAGCGCGCAGGAGAACCTGCTGCCGTCAATCGCGACGGACGTGGGCGGGGACACGCTCAGGATCGACGCACGCGACGACTTCACGACCGTCCAACCGGTCACCGTCACGGTCGTCATTCCGGCGCTGGACGGCATCACCCTGAGCGGCGGCTCCCGGGCAGAGGTCGAAGGCCTCAAGGCGACCTCGATCCAGATCGACATCCGAGGCGGAGCGAGCGCGACATTCGTCGGAACCGCCGACGTGGTGGAGCTGACGGCTGACGGCGGTGCTGTCGCCGATCTCCAGGATCTCTCCGCGGCGATGATCGCGCTCAGCCTGTCGGGTGGCGCCAGGGCCACCGTGAATGCCTCGCACGCGGTCACCGGATCAGCCTCGGGCGGTTCGAGGCTCACATTGCTCGGCGATGCTGAGCTGTCAGTCGAGACCTCCGGTGCGTCGGAGGTGGAGCGCGAGTGATGCCCATCAGCGTCCAGCCGCCAGCCGTCTTCGGGTCCCCGCCGATGTCCGTTCTCCGACGGGCATCGGCTCTTCGACCAGAAGGGTTGCGACCGATGCTGCCAGAGGGCGCCGCGATCGATGTGTCGAACGCACGCCACCTCGTCCGTCTATTTGTCGGGTCAGCCCGGGTGGTGCATCTAGTGGCTGCCCCGATTGCGCCCGCGCGTCAGCGGCAGATGCTCTACGCCTAGGCCGGCGATGCCGGTCGTGATTAGAAGGTTGCGCCACGACCATGACCCACATCGCGGCTGAGAGCCTCTTCCACCTGGCGATCGCGATGCGAGCCGCCTACCCACATCGCAGCTCGTATGACCGAGGCTCGACACTGACCGTCGACCTGGCCGTCGCATACGGGGAACGGCTGCTTCGAGCGGCGAGGCGTGACCCACCTACTGTCACGACGGGTCCCGTATGGCAGCCGGGACGCTGAGTCCTGATGGACACGCAGTTCGATCTGAGCTCACGGTGCCCACGGAGGCCAGGCAGCAGATCTGTGCTGGCCCAAGTCTGGATGGCGGCTGTGGTCGCCCTTGCCGTGACCGCTTGCACAACTGCGGCGGCGCCTACCGGCACGGCGACCAGGCCGGCTCCGACCACCGCGTTGTCCGCCTCGATCGCCCCCTCCACGGTTCCAACAATCTCTCCGACGTATGACCCGCCCGAGCCGATCCCTTGGGAGGGATTCCACGTGGCGACCGGCCTCGCGCTGGTGCGCTTCGTGGACAACGGCGGTCCGGCCAGCGAGGTGTTCGTGGTCGACGCCGAGGGCGAGTTCCACCAGCTCACCGGCCTCGGCTCGGCCCCGTCGCTCGGCGCCAGCCGACCGGTCTGGTCGCCGGATGGGCGTCAGTTGGCTTTCGGCCCGCCTAAGGTCGGAGCGGGTCCCAATCGGTTCCTGTCAGTGATCCTGGCGGACGGTAGCGGCGAACGCCCGCTCGCGCCGCTGGGAGATGAATTCGGACTGCCGTTCGGCTGGTCGCCAGACGGGGCGAGCCTGCTGTTCTTCGACATCGATGCCGTCACCGGTCCGGCCATGTGGCTGACCGATGTGGCCAGCGGCGAGGTTAGGCTTCTCGGCGCCGGCCAGCTCCCGCGATGGTTGTCGGATGGGCGCCGGATCAGCTTCCAGCGCGGCGTCGAGGGGCGAGACCCCGCGGATCCGCAGGCCCTCACCGAAGTGATCTACGTGATGAGCCTCGACGGCGGCGAGGCAGCTGAGTTCGCGAGGGCGTCGGACGCGATCTGGTCGCCGGACGGGAGCGCGGTCCTCCTGGAACATGCGACCGGGGACCTACTGTTGGCCGACGCCGATGGGTCGAATCCCCGCGATCTGGTCCGGGGCTGGGCTCCAGTCTGGTCGCCCGACGGCAGCCGGATCGTGTTCGCCTACGACCACAACCACGACGGGGTGCCGTTGCTGGCGGCGGTCGATCGCGATGGACATGCCCTGTGGTCGGGGGTGGCCGGTTCGTCGCCCACCTGGTCGCCGGACGGCTCACGCATGGCGGTCGAGGTCCTGTTCCCCGCGCTCGCGGTGAAGGTCCTTGACGCCAGGACGGGCGACGTGCTCTGGCAGACCGCCGGCGCCGAGCCCGCGTGGGGCCCGTGAAGCGAAGCCCATGGCGGCTGACGATGTCGCCAGCGCGGTCGCCAGGGTCACGGTTGGCACACCAGTGAACGACACTGTTGAAGTAGCGGGGCCCGAACAGTTCCGTCTCGACGAACTCATCCGGCGGGGCCTCAGCGCTCGAGACGATCCGCGCGAAGTTGTCGCTGACCCGCACGCGCGCTACTACGGCGCCGAGCTGAGTCAGCGCACACTTGTTCCCAGCGATGACGCGCGACTCGGCGAGACGCGCTTCGACGACTGGCTCAGCCGCTCCACCCCTCAAGGGGTCGGTTAGCCGTCTCCGAATCGTCCCGTCTTGGGAGCCCGTGACCGGCGATCACAACGGTAGCCCGCGCGCCGTGGCGGGGACCTGGCTTGGGCGCTGCTGGCGAGCGGGGACGTGCCCTCGCATGACGAGCACCGAGCATCGTGAATGGAGGAGGACGTGATGTGCGACGCTGCCCATCAGCAACCGTCGCAGGCCACTCAGTCCACGCGATCCGGTGATGATCAGATCGGCGCCCCACTCCGTTGCTGCTGACTCGATCTCGTGAGCAGCTTCGCCGTTTCGCACGGCACTCTTGGCGCGCCAGCCGGCGGCGGTTAGGCGGCCTGCCATGTCGTCGGCCATGACGCGGTGGCGGCCGACCTCGTGCGACGCGTCCCGTGGCCGCTGCTCCCCGCCCAGCATGCCAGGCAGAAGGATGGCTTCGCCGGGACCGACTGGCGGCGCAACGCTCAATACGTCGATCGGCGCATCGCGGAAAACGTGCCAGGCGGCAAGCACCGCCGGGATGGCTTCTGCGCTCTGAGAGCCGTCCGTCGCAACCAGAATCCGGCTGACACCCGGTTCTCGCGCTACCAGCACTGGGCAGGCGGCATGATCGACGAGGGCCGCCGAGACCGAGCCGAGGAGCGCGGAGGCAGCCTCTCCGTGCCCACGGCTGCCGACGACGATCAGGTCGGCGCTCAGATCGTCCGCTTCAGCCAGAAGGACATCGGCCGCGCGACCGCGGGCTATGGCCGTCTCCGTTGCATAGCCTCTCCGGCGGAGGGGATCAGCCAGAGCCTGCACGACATCGAACAGCTTCCGCTGCGATTCAGCGTCGCTGCCGGCGCCCGACATCCCGGGCGTGAGGCCGGTCCATTCGGTCCCCAGCTCGTATGCCCCCACCAGGCGGATGCTCGTGTTGATTGGCCAGGTCGTTCTCGTGACCAGCTCCAACGCAATCAATGAGGCGTCGGATCCGTCAAGTCCCACCACCATCCGCATCGCCGTTCCTCCTGTGCTCGCTGCGATCAGCCAGCGCCGATTGCCGCCCTGTTCGATGCTGGAGCGCGACTGCCGCCGCCGACAGTTCCAAACGTCCTGAGATCTGCGTGCCGTTCCGCACCAGGGACGGCGCAGGAGCCGGGAGCCTGACCCGGCGAGTAGTAGGTGGACTCGCCGTCTGGGTCAGGCTCCCCGCGGTAACGGCCGGGTGACGGGAGCCGCGATGTGCGGCGTCCCCTCAGGCCGGCACGTTGGCCGGCCGCAGCACTGGGACCGGCTGCGTCTCGGCTCGCGTGGCCCACACCAGCCCCGCGCCCGTCAGGATCAGGGTGCCGCCCAGTCCGCCAAGCAGCCCGGCCAGCGCCAGCGCCAGCTGCAGAGCCGACGCCGTGGCTGTCCCAACGCCCAGCTCCGCGATCAGGGCGTGTGCGGTGCCGCTCCATGCCTGGTTGCGAGCCGGCCCCTCAAGGGGATGCTGCCGATCCAGCTGGGAGAAGTACCGCCCGTCGATCGGGACCTCATAGGTGCCGGCGGGGAACGTCTCGCCGTTGTACTCGACGGGTTCTGCCAGCACGACGGTCTGGCTGCCGTTCAGCGTGTGGTACGCGACCGTCGCCATCTCGTACATGTACTCGCTGCCGGTGTTGACGATCGGGTCATTTGGGTCGAGCTCCCAGGCCACCACCGGGTACCCCCAGTCCTCGGTCAGCAACGCCATGATGGCCTGCGCGCCCTCGGTCTCGCCGCGGTCCACCAGCTGGCCCTCCTCGTTGTAGGCGAGCTGAACGTCCTGCGCCGCGCTGAAGGCGTTGAGGGACCGATACCCTTCCTGCGTCTTGATGAAGGCAAATGCACCGGCAGCGATGAACGCAATGCCGATGAGTGCGAGGACGAATCCAAGTCCTCTCAATCGACGGATCATGACTGGGAACCTCGTGTGCTGCGGTAGTAGTCGCCGCAACCCTCGCCTGTCGGCCGGAGGGAGCCCATGTGCCACACGGACCCATTCGCCGGCCATGCGGCCCTACCGATGCAGTCCATCGGTCACGTCCGAGCCCCTGGGCGGGACCGCGGGATCGGTCGCGTTCAACGACACCTAGGCGAGTCCGCGAGCTGCCCAGGCCCGAGCCGCGAGCACGAACGGTGCGACCGGCAGGAGCCTGCGACAGGCTTCGCGTAGGTCTGCTTGCCGTTCCGCGTCAAGGCTCGCCACGTAGGGGCCCGCGGGGCCAACGCCCCCGGTGAACGGTTCCCACCAGTCTTCGAAGCTCGGATGCTCGAGGCTGACCGAAAGAGCCGTCTCTTCGATCGCGCTCAGCCCGGCGGCATCGAACAACTCCGGCAGGTGGCCCTCTCTGGCGCCCGCCATGCGCGATTCATCATCGACATTGGGCCGTATCGAACGTCTCATCTGCAAACGGGAGCTGTTCCGCGGACGCCTGGAGCACGTTGACATTGGGGTAGCGCGCTCGCGCAGCGGCCACGAAAGGTTCCGATGGGTCGATGGCCGCCACGGCCGCCGGACCGAGCCGCGCGACGAGCCCTGTCATGAGCGCCCCCGGTCCGCAGCCGACGTCGAGCGCCCGTTGGCCGTCGCGCACGCCGGCCAGATCCGCCATCTGCGCGGACAGCAAGACCGAGTACCTGCCCATGAATCGGTCGTACGCCTCCGCGGCGACATTGAAGCTCACGGCGTCAGTCAGTGCTCGAGGACGCGGTGGTGGCCGCGGGTCGCGCCCTGATCGAGGAGCGGCCTCGGACCCGCGCCGAGCTGCGAGCGCTGCTGGCCCCCGCCTGGCCGGACCGCGACGCGGGATCACTGGGCAGGCCGTGACCTACTTGCTGCCGGTGACCCAGGTCCCGCCGCGTGGGGTCTGGAAACGGTCGGGCCGCGCCACCTGGGCCACGACCGAGTCGTGGCTCGGCCGGGCGCTGGCCACCGATCCGTCGCCGGACCAGCCGATCCTGCGCTACCTGGCCGCATTCGGCCCGGCCACCGCGGGCGACATTCGGACCTGGTGCGGCCTGTCCGGGATGCGCGAGGTGGTCGAGCGCCTTCGTCCAGGCCTGCGGACCTATCGCGACGAAGAGGGACGCGAGCTGGTGGACCTGCCCGACGCCCCACTGCCCGACCCGGACACGCCGGCTCCGGTCCGCTTTCTGCCGGTCTATGACAACGTCCTCCTGTCCCACGCCGAACCGCAGCCGGATCATCCGCCCCGAGGACCGACGACGGGCACTCGAGGCAGCCTATGCGGGCAGTTTTGGAACGATCCTCATCGACGGATTCGCGCGTGCCGCCTGGCGCACGGCCCGCCAGGCCGGGCGGGCGAGCCTCCGCGTCGGTCTCCTGGACCCCTTGCCGGAGCCAGATCTCGACGACGTGGCCGCGGAGGGCGATCGGCTTCTGGCCTTCCTGGAGCCCGACGCCGAGGTCCTTGACGTGGAGTTCGGGCCTCTGTCCACCGTCTGACGGTCACCTGTCCACCCGGCGCCGCCCGGTGGAAAGGAATGTGGACAAGTTGGTGGACATCACCCCTTCCGGGCGCCGCCATCGGCTCCTAGCATTCCCCCCCGACGCCTAGGATCGGAGTCCGGTCGTCCTCATCCATCCCCGTCCTTATCGAGTCGCCTCCTCGCCGTGGTCAAGATCGATCCTGCCTACCCGGTTCTTGACGCTCCCCTGGAGCGCCCGCCGGACAGCGACCCGCCCGCCGCCCCGCCACCCGAGGTGGCCGAGTTCATCCGCTTCTGCCATCGCCGCCGTCCGCGCGCGTGGCCCGACCTGTATGACGAAATGTGGGTCGTGGCCGCACGCCGGGAGTTCAATGGATGGGGGTTTGAGCAGCTCGAAGCCTATGGCGTGACCTTCTCGTTGTTCGAGATGCCGCGACTCGCGCGCTGGGTGGGAGAGGTGGTGGCGGCCCTGCCCGACGTGCGCGAAGCGAGCGTCGTCGGTCCGCTCGGCGTCTAGCTTGGACGGTCGACGCTGCGGTGCGCCGCCGATCCGCGCCCAACGAATTCCCCGATCGGACCCGGGCCTGACCGCCTAACGGACCGCTTCCAGCAGCCGTTCGGGCCTTGGCGAGTTATCCACCATGGCCTGTCTGAGGCGCCCAGATATCCACAATTCAGTAGGTGTGGCGTCGCGCCATCTCGGTCTCGATGAGCTGCTCCATGAGCAGGTATTTCTCGATTCGGCGCCGCAGCTCGTTGGCCTCGGGGGTGTAGAGGTGCACGAACTGCTGCAGCTGGAGCGACAGCTTGCGCGAGGTGATCCGGGCGTGGTCCAGGTTTCGGCGCAGGAGGGTCTGGTCCATGCGCCGCAGGTGCTCGGGGTTCAGCAGGTCCTCGTCGCGCAGCAGGCCCTTGTCGATCTCCAACTGCGTGGGCTGGAGCTGGGGCGGCGGTCCCGAGGACTCCCTGGCCATGGTCCGATGAGTCTAGCCTGTCTATTCTTGTCCGGGTCCCCGTAGCTCAGTGGACCAGAGCGGCTGCCTTCTAAGCAGCGGGTCGCAGGTTCGAATCCTGCCGGGGACACTCATTCGAGCACACCTGGACCCGCTGCCTCCAACGGACCGTCAAGTGATCCAGACGCCCGGCATGGCGTCCGTCAACCGCTTAGTTGCAGGTTCGATCCGTCCCGCCGGAGCCAGCTACTTGGCGGCAGCACGTTTCGAATCACCATCGTGAGCACGATTCCGCAGTCCTTATTGAGGTTGTCGGCCGAATACCGTTTGCAGGTTCGATCCGGTGTGACGCTGCCGCCATTTCCGCTCGGCAGGTCCATCCTTCAGACACTCCGTGACCGGGCTCGTCAGATTTGTCACAGAGGCGACCGGCGACCTCCCTCCACCCAGAGAGCGGGACCGTTCCACCACTTCCGGCCGATCGTGAGCGCGAGATCGGGGTATTCGACACGCGGCTGGCCAGTGCAGCGCCCTTAGCAGCCCCAACTCGCGATCAAGCTCGTGTGGACCGGTCGACACTAGGTGAACCGCTGGACGATTCCGACCGCCGGCGCGACGCGAGCGTGAGGTTGGCCAGCCGCCTTGGGACCGCCGTCCGGCGCATCGCGCCGGTGCCCTCCCGCAGGTTCTCTAGGGACGAACGCGGAAGAGGCGCCACTCCCCGGGTACGCCCTTCAGCCGGTGGACTCCACGGTCGTCGAAGTCGATGTCCGAACCTGCCACTAGGTCCCTCACCGTCGACGACACGAGGATCTCTCCGCCCGCTGCGAGAGCCATGACCCGGGCGCCGACATGTACGGCGATCCCTCGAATGTCGCTTCCGACGAGCTCCACCTCGCCGCTGTGGACTCCGGAGCGCACCTCGAGACCGACTTGCCGGGTCGCGCCGGCTATGGCTTGCGCGGCGCGGATGGCCCGCCCTGGACCGTCGAAAAGGACGAGGAACCCGTCGCCGGCAGTGTCGATCTCGCGACCGTGGAACCTCGAAATGACCCCTCGCACGGCCTCGTTGTGGCGATCGAGCAGGTCCCGCCAGGCTCGATCGCCGATTTCCACCGCGCGCTCGGTGGAGCCGACGATGTCCGTGAAGAGGACGGTGGCCAGGACTCGGTCGGGGCGGGGCGAATGACGGAAACCAGTTAGGAACTCCTCGACCTCGTCGAGGATCGCGTCACTGTCGCCGATGAACGGCAGGTGGTCGGCGCCGGAGACCTCGACGTACCTGGCCTCCGGGATCATCTCGGCCAGGTAGCGGCCATGCTCCGCGGAGATGAGTCGGTTGTCCTTGCGGCTGATGACCAGGGTAGGCGCTTGGATCGAGGGCAGGAGGCCACGGATGTCGACGTCCTCGGCCGTCTGGTCCAGCTCCACATTCATCCCCTGGCGCAGGCCGAGGCGCTCGTTGCGGGCCCACCATTCACGAAAGGCGGGCTCTGCGGCGACACCCGGGGCGACGAGCTCGGCGAGAGCTGCACGGCCCCACTGCTCGCGGCTGCTGTCGCGCCAGGCGCGTTCGACCGATCGTTCGTTGCCGAACGGATAGTCAGGGGCGCGGGTCAGTCGTGCGGCGGCGTTGAGGAGGACGAGTGCCTTGGTCCGCTCGGGATGGGCAGCGGCGAACATCATGGTGATGGACCCGCCCCCGCCGGACCCGATCAACGCAGCCTTCCGCGAGCCGACTGCGTCAAGGACGACCCGCAGGTCCTCCATCCACTCCTCGAGTGGCGGAAGCAAGCTTGCGGTCGGATCCGACAAGCCCGTGCCCCGGTAGTCGAAGAGGATGAGTCGCGAGAACGAGGCCAACCGCCGGAGGAAGGCCTCGAACCTTGGCTCAAGCCACTGCGTCTCGATCGATTGCCAGAACTCCGTGGCGTAGACGAGATCGGACGCGCCCTCACCCACGACCTGGTAGGCGATGCTCAGTTCGCCGCTGCGCGCGTAGCGCACCTCGGGAGCGACCATCCCTAGATTGTCACCGAGGATCCCGGTGGGCTGGCTTCGGCAGGGCCCTCTGGCTGGATTGGTCTGAGTTCGGGCTCGACCGCGATGCACTCGGGGAGCATCGTCGAGGCCCGCTTGCGCCGTGGCAGCGTGAGGAACGCTCCGACGAAGACACCAGCCATGACCACCGCACCGCCAATCAGAAACGTCGGCGAGATCCGCTCGCCGGTGAGCGATGTGGCGATCGTGATCGTCACGAGCGGGATCAGTAGGTCGTTGTACGACACCGCCGACGCGGTCCAGCGTTTCAAGGTGTACACGAAGAGGCCGAAGAGGAGGACCGATCCGAGCGTGGCGGTGTAGAGGAAGCCCAGCCACGTGATCGGCTGCGCGGGCAGTGTTCGCTCTTCTCCGGCGGCCAGCGACAACGCGAGCAGAAGCACGACAGCCGTCAGCATCGCCACCGCGTTGGTGGCCAGCGGATCGCTGCGCGGAATCATCTTGACCACGATCCCCGTCTCGGCCAGCGACAGTGCACCGAGGGCGAGGAGCACCAGCGACCCGAGCGGCACGGCTGCCGTCAACTGATCGGCGAAGATGAGGGCAACGCCGCCGAGTGCGAGCAGCGAGCCAAGCAGGCCCTGCACCCGGAACGGCTCCTGCCGGTGGATGATCGCCAGGCCCAGGGTCAGCAGCGGGGTCAACGCCAGGAAGATCGCCGCCGTGCTCACCGGCGTGTCCCGAAGGCCGGCGAAGAAGAAAGCGAAGGTGATCGCGAACCCGAGCGCGCCGTAGGCGAGGGCGCCGAGCAAGCTGCGGCCGCGCGGCAGCGATCGCCGACTCGCGAGCACGATGACAGTCATAATCGCGCCCGCGACGGCGAAGCGAAGGACGCCAACCCAGAACGGGTCGAGCTCACGGAGGAGCTGCTTCGCGGCGATGCCGTTCATGCCGCCCAGCAGCACCACGCCGCCGAAGGCGAGGAGCGTCAGCGGGTCGGAGGACGCGACGCTCCTCGACCGCGCGGGCTCGGTTTCGGGTTGGCTCAAGGCTGGCCTCCGTGTCGTCGGGCGCTGCACAGAATCGCACACGTCCTGGTCCATTCCCAGTGACGGGGTCTCGCGCGTCTATCGCGCTCGGCGCCGGGAGTTCAGGGTTGGATTGTCTCGTTTGTCGTCGCAAGATGACCCGGTGCGTTAGCGCCGAGTACGTGGAGCCCATTGGCTGGGAGATCTACGGAAAGCCGAGCGCGGCCGCCCATGCATGGACAAGACCAGGGGCGAGTCGCCGGCCTGCGCCGACTCGAAGTCGGCCCTGGTCCGCAGGCCGTGGTAGCCCTCGGCCACCACGAGCTGGCCGGCCACGCCCCCCAGTGTGTTGCCCGGCCCGGTGAGGACGAGGACGTCGGGGGCATACTCGCGGAGCGCCACCCGCGCGCCAGTCGCGAAGCGGTAGGGAGTGATGATCTGCTCCCCGAGCGTATACCAGGCCAGTTCCACCGGGTTGGTGGCCCACGGCGTGAACCGGGCGCCGCGACCGTCGATCAGGGTGACGACCGGTGCCCGCCATCCGAGCGTCGAGTAGCGAGCTTGGGCCTCGGTCGAGACCCCGGCCACCAGAGGCGTGTGATACGGGCCGTGGAACGCGAGCCGCAGCGGGAAGAGCCGCTCGCCGATCTGGACCGGCGGGAGGGTCTCGAGTAGCCGGCCGATGCCGGCATCGGTCCCGGCCAGGACCAGGTACCCGCCCAGGTCCACGCTGGGGAACACCTCACCGCCGTCGATCAGTGCGGCGTCGATGGCCGCGGCCAGCTCCGGGGCGGGTTGCCAATCGGCGCCGGAGCGGGGGTAGATGACCTGACCGCCGCTGCCGTCTGCCGCCGCCTCTTCCTGGAGGAGCGCGATGCCCTGCACCAGCTGGAAGGCGTCGTCGAAGTCCAGGGCATCCCCGACGGTCAGGGCGGTGTACCAGCCCAGCGAGTTACCGATGACGGCCACCACCCGGTGGTCGGCCATGGCGCGCTCGGCGTCGAGGAGCGAGATCAGCCAGATCAGGGGGGAGGCGTTGGCCGGTCGGAGATGGACCGAAGCCTCGAACTCGTCGGCGGCATCCAACGCCAGCAGGCTGTCCAGGCCCAATTCGGCGCGCAGAGCCTCGGCCCGCTGGACGAACGGGTGACCGGTGGGGAGAGACCCCAGCGACGCGGCGGTGTAGGCGCCGCGCCCCGGAAAAACCAGCAGTGCCCGGGGCCGGTCGTCGGTCATGACCGGTTGCCCGGGGTTGCCGCAGCGCGGCGCCGTGAGGGCTTGACGCGAGCCTTCGAGCGGGCGGTCCTGACCGCCGCGGCCACGACCTGGTCCAGGCCCACCAGCACTGCCGAACTGGCCGTCCCCAGCGGGACGAATGAGTCGACCGCTCGAACGCTGGCCAGCCGGCCCACGAACGAGCGCTCGGCGAGGTCCGCGATCAACGCATCGGCCACGCCGCCGCCGGTAGCGCGGCATTCGTCCACGATCAGCACCCGCCCGCAGTCGGCGGCGTGGGCCCGGACCGCTTCATGCGGGAGCGGCGCCAGCCAGCGCAGATCCAGTACTCGGGCCCCGATCCCGTGCTCCTGCGCCAGGTTGGCCTGGGCTTGGAGGGAGAGGCGGAGCCCGTTCGCGTAGCTGACCATGAGCAGATCGGCCGCATCGGCTCCGTAGACCCCCACCTCACCCGGCAGCAGGTGCCCGGGCGGGGGTGGGTAATCGGCCAGCCAGCCGGCGTCGCCATCGGTGTGCAGATCGCGCTCGTGGTACAGGGCGATGGGCTCCAGGAAGATCACGACCAGTCCGTCTTCCCGCGCCATGGCCACCGCCCCGCGCAGCATCCGGGCCGCGTCGTCGCCCCGCGCCGGGACGGCTATCACCAGGCCGGGGATGTCGCGCAGGGCGCCGATGCTGTTGTCGTTGTGGAAGTGGCCGCCGAAGCCCTTCTGGTAGGCGAGGCCGGGCACCCGGACGACCATGGGGTTGCGGAACTGGCCGGAGCTGAAGAACTGGAGCGTGGCCGCCTCGCCCCGGATCTGGTCCAGCGCGTTGTGGAGATAGGCCAGGTACTGGATCTCGGGAATGGGCAGGAGCCCGGCGTGCGCCGCCCCCTGGGCGATGCCCAGGATCGAGGTCTCGTCCAGCAGGGTGTCGAAGACCCGGCCGGCCCCGAACCGCTGCTGGAGGTCATGGGTCACGTTGTACACGCCGCCCTTGCGAGCGACGTCCTCGCCGAACACGATCAGCTCGGGGCGGCGAGCCAGCTCGTCGCACAGCGCGGAGTTGATGAGTCCCGCCAGGGTCCTGGAGTTGGGCTTGGTCGCCTCCTCGGGGAGGGTCCCGCCGAACGTTGCGCGCCGGACGTCCGCCTTGAGCACGGGCTTGGCCGCCCGGGTGGCGACCTGCTTGGGATGGTAGGGGGCCAGGGTGGCCGTCACCTCGGCGGTGGTCGTCAGCCGCGGGCGAAGGGTGGCTTCCTCGGCGGCGGCCTGGATCCGGTCCCTGACGTCGGCCACCAGGGCCCGGAGCTGGTCGGGCGTGGCGGCACCGGTCTCCACCAGGCGCCGCGCATTGCGCAGCAGCGGATCGTGGCTTTCGGTGGCGGCGATCTCGTCCAGCGATCGGTACACGTGCTCCGCGTCACTCCCGGCATGACCCCACAGCCGTACGACGTCGAGGTGCAGGAAGACCGGCTCGCGGGCCGACCGGACCAGCCGGATGGCCTCCGCCATCGCGTCCCACACCTCGTCGAGCTCGCCCGACGCGTCCCGGTAATGGAGGTGGGATTGAGTCGAAAACGTCTCGGCCAGCCAGCCTTCGGGAGTGGGCACACTGATGCCGGTCTGGTTGTCCTCACACACGAACAGGATGGGCATGGGCAGACCGATGCGCGCGCCGTAGCGCGCGGTATTGAAGGCCGCCAGGGCGGTGGCGTGGTTCACCGTGGCATCGCCGAACGAGCACATCACGATGGCATCCGGTGGCAGCTCATCGCCGAGCCCCAGTCGCCGCGCGCGGGCCAGGGAAAAGGCCATCCCGACCGCCTTTGGCAGGTGGGATGCGATGGTCGAGGTCTGGGGCGGCACCCACAGCGGGCGGCTGCCCCACACCTTGTGCCGTCCCTGGGCGATGGGGTCCTCGCGGGACGCGACGATGCCCAGCAGCGCGTCGAAGGCCGGGGTGCTGCCCGGCAGCTGCCGGGCCCGAGCCATCATGAATCCGCCCGAGCGGTAGTGGAGGAAGGCCGGGTCCGTGATCCGCAGCTGGGCGCCGAGGGCCGCGTTGTTCTCGTGGCCGGCACCGCCGATGGTGTGGAAGCTGCGGTTCGTCTTCTTCAGCCGTCGAGCGGCCACGTCCAGCTGGCGGCTGGTGACCTGGTCCTCGAACAGTTCGACCGCTTCCCGCGCGGTCAGGGTTGAGCCCGGGCGCAGCGGTGCGTCCGGCTCCAGGCGGGCGGCGGGCGTCAGGCCGGTGAGGAGTCCATCCAGGGCGTCCTCGACCACGGCGACCCGGTCGAAGGTCATGCGCCGCGATGATAGCGCCGGGCTGCCCCGCCCCCGGTGATCAGCCCGGGAAGCCGCCGCCGGTCGTCGCGCGGGTGTGCGTCGACATCGGTCCTCCTCGCGTGTGGCTGCCGGGAGGAGAACCGATGGGTGTTTACCGGTCGCTTACGGGCGGCTTACTACGGGCGTGCGGGCGCCTCTAACGACCCAGCGAGATGAGAACGATCCCGGCCACTGCCAGCATCACGCTCAGGAGTCCCAGCCGCGGCAGGCGCTCCCCCAGGACGGCCCGCGCCAGGACCATTGTGGCCAGCGGGTAGAGGCCCGACAGGGGAGCGGCCAGCGCAACGCTGATGTCGTCGCGCGCGAGAACAAAGAACACGTTGGCCGCCACGTCGAGCACGCCGGCCGCCACGATGAGCGGGAAGACGGATCGGAGGGCGGGCAAGCTGGACCGTGCGCGCGTGAACGCCACGATGGCGACGGTCACCGCGACGGCGGCCGCTCGGCTGCCTACCAGCGCCCAGAGCCCGTTCTGCTCGGCCGCGCGGTCGATGATCAGGTACCAGGTGCTGAACCCGACCGCCGCGCCCAGCGAAAGGAGGAGGGCCGAGCGGCTCGCGGCGTCGCGCGAAATATCGGTGGCCGCCACTGCCGCGGCGACCACGCACCCCACCCCGAGGACCGCCACCAGCGCCAGCTCGGCTCCCAACAGGACCGTCACCAGCAGAGGGATGACGGCCGCGCCTGCTCCGGACAGCGCCGACACGAGGCCCATGGCCCCGGTCGACAGGGCCTGGTACAGGAAGGCGAGACCGAGTCCGCCGCCGATCCCAGCCAGGGCGCCGAGGGCCAGCGTCTCGGGT
>DASWJA010000093.1:0-9148 GCA_036397375.1 Candidatus Limnocylindria bacterium | reverse complement strand
CTCGGGAATCGGTTCACGGGTGGGATCCAGGACGGGGCGATGCCGTGGGCGCATCGGTACATTGGCAGCCCGATCATCAACTACCTCATCCGGCTGTTCATCGGCGCCGACATCGGGGACAGCCAGAGCGGATTCCGCGCCTTCAAGGGGAACCTGGCCGAGCGCCTCCGCCTGCGATCGGGAGGGATGGAGTTCGCCTCCGAGATGATCGTGCGGGCCGCTCGCGCCGGGCTGACGATCACCGAGGTCCCGGCCTCGTACGGCACGCGACGCGGCGAGAGCAAGCTGAGCACGGTCCGGGATGGCTGGCGTCATCTCCGATTCCTGCTCCTGGCGGCGCCCGACTTCCTGTTCATCCTTCCCGGCCTGACGCTGGCCCTCCTCGGGGTGGCGACGTTCGTCGTCTCGTTCGCCGCTCCGGTCGGAGTCGAGATCGGCTCGCTGACGTGGCAGCCGGTGTTCGCGGCCACCATCTTCCTGGCCATCGGTGCCAACACGCTGCTGCTGGGCATGATCGCCAAGCTGCACGGCTGCGCCATGGGCCTGCTCCACGAGGACCGCTGGGTCAGGCTCTATCGGCGCCTGTTCCGGCTCGAGGGAGTGCTCGCCTTGGCGGCCCTGATGCTCATCGTGGGGGCCGCCCTCGACGCGGGGCTGTTCTGGGTCTGGGCTTCGGAGATGCACCACCCGCTCGGACTCCAGCTCGCGTCGCTGGCCCAGACCCTGCTCATCGTCGGCGCCGAGCTGGGCATGGCCGCGTTCCTGGTCGTGACGATCGACCCGCCGTGAGCGACCGATATCGGCGGCGGCTGCGGATCGCCTACGTCTACGACGCGCTGTACCCCTACCTGATGGGGGGAGCCGAGCGCCGTTTTCTCGAGCTGGCCCAACGGCTCAGCGACCGGCACGAGGTTCACTACATCACCTGGCAATTCTGGGACGGCCCCGCAGACACGACCCAGGACGGGATCGCCCTGCACGGGGTGGGTGCGCCCGAGCGCATGTACGGCGCCGATGGCAAACGGACCGTGCGCGAGGCCGTCAGCTTTGCCGCTCGCCTCATGCCCGCCGTTCGGGGTGGTCGCTACGACGTCATCGATTGCGCCGCCACGCCATACGTGCCGCTGTACGCCTGCTCGCTCGCGGCGCGCTTCACGAAGACGCGGATCGTGGCGACGTGGCACGAATTCTGGGGCGACCACTGGGAGGAGTACCTGGGCCATCGAGGGATGGTGGCCCGACTCGCCCGATCGACCGAGGCCGGGGCCGTGCGCCTCGGTGACCGGCAGGTCGCCGTGTCTCCGTTCACCGCCGACCGGTTGGCTGATGCCGGGTTGCCCGAGGAACGGATCCGGGTGGTGAGCAACGGACTGCCCCTGGAGGCGTTCGCCACCGCGCGGAGCTCCGGGGTCACCTCCGACATCGTCTTCGTGGGTCGGCTGATCGAGGACAAGCGGGTCGATCTCTTGATCGACGCCGTGGACCGGTTGCGGGCCGAGTTCCCCACCCTGCGCTGCCTCGTGATCGGGGACGGCCCCGAGCGCCGGCAGCTGGAAGCCCAGGTCGCGGAGCTCGGCCTGGGACAGCAGGTCTGGTTCCTGGGGCATGTCAGCGAAGCCGAGAAGCTCTCCCTGCTCAAGGCTTCTCAGATACTGGTCTTGCCATCGGTGCGCGAGGGCTTCGGCATCGCGGCCGTCGAGGGGCAGGCGGCCGGCCTGGTGCCGATCGTCATCCGCAGCCCGTTCAGCGCGGCCCCGGGCCTGATTCGCGACGGGGTGGATGGCCTGGTGTGCGATCCGAGCGCCGACGCGCTGGCCGGCGCGCTGCGCTCGCTCCTGGGCGATCAGTTCCGGATGGACCTCATGCGCGCGGCCGCGACCCAGTCCGCGCAGCGCTGGGACTGGGATCGGGTCGCCCTCGAGATGGAACAGGTCTACCTCGAGGTGGCACGACCCGAGGAGTCGGCCGAGGCTCGACTGCGGAGGCTGTCATGGCGTTGATCGCAGATCCGGCGCGCGTCGGGCGCGTAGGGCTTCCACGCCTGAATCGGTCCGACCCGTTCCTGATCATGCTGGCCGTGCTCGGCGGGCTGGTCGTGGTGATGGCGTCGACCTCCCTGGGCAGCGGCGACTACGGCCAGTGGTTGATGGCTGCGCGGCCGTTCAACGGTCTCAGCATGCCTGACTACCGAGCTGCATCTGCCGTGCCGCCTGTCGTGCCCTTCCTGCTCGCACTGCTCGTGAGCGTCGTGGGCGATGCGCTTGTCGCCATTCGGCTATTCGCGGTGCTCATCCTCTGCGCGCTGGGCGCGAGCGCGTACGTCGCCGCCGCGACCCTGTTTCGCTCGCGAAGGGCGGGACTGCTGGCCACCGTGCTGGCCCTGGTGGTCGTTGATCAGTTTCTGGACCTGCTCGCGTTCGGCGGTCTGCTGCAGGCCACCGCCATCGTCTTCGCCTGGCTCACCGTAGCCGCCTACTTCCGCGCCGCGCATGGCTCACAGCCGGCGTGGGTGTGGTGGACCGTCGGTGCCGGATGCGTGGGTCTGACCGCGCTGACACACATGGGAACGGCATACATCCTCGTGCCCACCGGGTGCGCGGTCGCGATCATCGCTGCGCGGCACGCTGTGTCGAGTCGATCGGAGCGCCTGATCCGCTTGGCGCCCCTCGGCTTCGTCCTGCTGGGTGCGACGGTGTTCTGGATCGTGGTCTTGCTGCCGGGCGGCACCGACCTGATCCGCAACCCCGCCAGCCTCGACTACCGAGGCCCGAACCGGCTGATCGATGACCTGACCGGGTACTGGCCGACGGCCCTGGTCGCCGTCGGCGGTCTGGCGGCCGTCATCTTCGGCTCGTTGCTCGAGCGTATTCGAGGGCGAAACGGGCCATGGATCGTGCTGGCCACCTGGACCGCCATCACGCTGGCGGTGCTGTTGGCCGCGGTGCTGACCCGCGCCGCGACCGACTACCCGCGGTTTGCGACACCCGTCTTGGCGCCGCTGGTGATCGGCGCCGCGGGGGCAGTGTCGGTCGCCATGCGCGTCGTCAGTGGCTGGCTCGCGACCAGCACCCGGAGGGGCACCGCGCTCGGATGGTCGCAGGCCGCCCTCGTCGCCGTGGTCGTCGTCGGCGCGCCTTTGGCCGTGGACAGGTTCAAGACCGAGGCGAACGGCTATCAGCTTCGGGACGCCGCCAGCCTCAGCCAAGCCGTGTCCTGGATGGATGCCAACCTGAGCCCACAGGCAACCGTGCTGGCGCCGGTCCGCGAGGCCAAGTGGATCGAGGGCTTGACCGGTCGTGCAGCCCTGTTCAGCAATGCATTTCGCTACAGCTTCCGCGCCGAGGAGTGGCAGCGCAGCCTGGCCGCCGACACGCTGCTCCGCAGCCGCGGAGCCCTCGTCAATCAGTTCTTCTTCGCCCGTCTCACGGCCGATGGCAGCGACCCGTTCGCGGCGCGTGGGCTCGTTGTCGCCGCGAACCATGGCGGCGAGTACCTCGACCTGCTCACCACGGTTCCTGGCCGCACCCGGATCCTTGGTGCTGCTCCCGATCAACCCATACTGGCAACGCTTGCGAACCTGGCCCCGGCCGGCAGGGAGGTGACCATCACCCCGGCCGAGCTGCAGGTTACGACCAGCTGGACCGGTGAGCGCCAGGGCGTGCCGGTGACCTATCGCCAGTCGGTGATGCTGCGGCAGGATTCATCGGTTCTTGATCTGCGCCTGTCCATCGAGACGACCTTGCCGGTGGAGGGTCTGCAGTTCGAGCTGCGGCCGGCTGCCGGGATCCGGAGCAGCGAGGTCAACGTCGACGGACAAGTGGCCACGATCTCGTTCATCCGGATCGGGTCTGGCGAGCCGCAGCTCCGGGTGGTCCTTGCCGGGAGCGAGGGCGTCCTACGGCCGACCGCGACTGGTGGGTTGCGCATCCGGTCCAGCGAGACACAGGTGCGCCTGTTGATCACCGATCTCACGGCCGCCAGCTCGCCCAGCGTCCAGCTTCAATGGCTCGACCCCGAGCAGCTCATCGAGCGCTACGGCGTGCAGGCTGTGCTCCTCGCGCGAGATCCGACCCTGGACGGGCGCCGCGCCCGAATGGAGGCGCTCGACTTCCAGTTGGTCGGGGACTACGGGACATACGTGTTGTTGGTGCGGCCGTGACCGCGCCGCCTCACCCGCCGACCGTTCTCCCGGAACCGATCCTGGTGGTCGGTGGCTACGGCTACCGGAACGTCGGTGACGAGGCGATCCTGGCCAGCCTGCTGCGCACCCTGGAGGGGCGGCGGGTGACCGTCGTTTCGCGCCTGCCCGCCGAGACGGCGGCGATGCACGAGGTTCGCGCCGTCCCCATCGCGGCGGCACCTCGCGAGCTCCTCCGCCACCGGACGCTGGTCATCGGCGGCGGCGGCTTGTTCGGCGCGGACATGGGGCTGGTCGGCCGACTGCTGCCAGCGTACGGTCTGGCAGCCTCCGTGATCGGCGTCACGGTGGTGCTGCACGGCGTGGGTGTCGACCGAGCCCTCCCCGCTACCACGGCATTCGCGCTGCGGCACCTCGCCCGGCGCTCGGCCCAGGTCCTGGTTCGCGATCGACGCTCGGCGGAGGTGCTGCGCGATTGGGGGGTGGACGCCGCGATCGGCCCCGACCTGTCAGCCTGGCTGCCGGCCGCTCCTCCGGCCGTCGGCGCCGCGCTCCTGCGATCCGCGGGGCTTGACCCTCGGCGACCGATCGTGGGACTGAGCCTGACCTCCGTGAATCCGGAGGTGTCCGGGGCCGTGCTGGACGCGGTCGAGGAATGCCTCGACGCGCTTCCTGAGCTGCAGTTCTGCTTCATCCCGATGAGCCAGCACCCGTTCGTGGCCGGGCACAACGACCTCCTCATGGCTCGCCAGCTCCAGGCGCGTCAGCCGCGCCTCCGCGTCCTCGAGGGCACCCCTCATCCGGCGCAGGTCCTGGCGGCCTTCGGGCACCTGGCCGCCGCGGTGTGCATGCGTTACCACAGCCTCCTGTTCGCGACTCGGGCCGGCGTCCCCACGATCCCCATCGCCTACGCGGACAAGTGCCGGACCTGGCTGGCCGAGCGCGGCGAGACCGCGGTCGAACCTGACGCCGCCGCGTTGATCGGTCACATCCGGCGCTTGGTGCCGGTTCGCAAGGCAGCCTCGTGACCGCGCGGAACTTGGCGCGCTGGGGGATCGGGATCGCGATCCTGGTGGCCCTGGTCCTGACCTTCGACGCGACAGGCATCGGTGCCCGGTTGAGGGACGCCAACCTGCCGCTGGTGGTGTTCGGGGTGGTCGGCCTGTCGTTCCTGCACTTGCTCGGGGCCGCCACCTGGCGAACCCTGGCACGACGCCTGGTCGGGCTCCGGCTCGACTGGTGGCCGACGGTCCGCCTCTACTACGCGGCGCAGGCCCTGGGCGGGTTCACACCGGCCAACCTGGGGAGCGACGCCTACCGAGTCGTTGCGCTGCGCGGCTCGGGGGAGGGCGTCCGGGCCGCGGTCCTTCCGATCGTGGTCCAGCGTGCGACGAGCTACCTGGCCGTCAGCCTCGTGGGCGCGGCCGCGCTCGTCATCGCATCCCGACCGGCGGACTTCGCGGCGGGTCTGACCATCGGCGCCCTGGTCCTCGGCGGGGTCGTGCTCGGTGTCGCCAGTCTCGTATCAGCCGGTCCGGGCCGGCTGCGGCCTCTGCGTGATCGGCTCCTCGGCCCGGGTGCGCCTGAGCGTCGCCGGTTGGCCGGCGCGGTGGGCATCGGTCTGGCGCTCGGGGTCCTCTTTCATGCGATAGGCGTCGGCCTGACCTTCCTCGTCGTCCTGTCGGTCGACCCGGGCGCGGCGTCGCTTGCGGCGCTGGCCGCAGTGGCACTGGCCCGCGTCAGTCTCCTCATTCCGCTCACGCCGAGTGGCCTCGGTGTCCAGGAAGCCGCCCTGGCGTTGCTCTTCCTGGGCATCGGTCTGCCGGCCGAGTCGGCGATCGCCGCCTCTCTGCTGGCTCGCCTGTCGCTGGTGTTGACCTCGGCCGTCGGCGCGGCTGCGCTTCTGCTTCCGGCCGGCCAGGCGGAGATCGCGGGGGGCACCGCCAGCGCGGGTCGGCGCTAGATCAGTCCCCGGCCACCTTCTATCGGTCCGCGAGCGCTACCCTGTCGCCGTGCGGGCGCTCATCTTCGATCTGGACGGAACCCTCATCGACACCGTCTACGCCCACGTGTTCGCCTGGCAGCGCGCGTTGGCCGAGGCCGGCATGCCCATCGAGGGCTGGCGGATCCATCGGCGGATGGGGATGAGCGGCGGGCTTTTCACGCGGGCCGTGGCCCGCGAGCTCGGGCGCCCACTCAGCGACCAGGAGATCGAGGACGTCCAGCAGCGCCACGGCGAGCTGTTTCGCGAGCAGCTGCTCGAGCGTCGGCCGTTGCCGGGAGCGGTGGACCTGCTTCGCCACCTGCGCGAGGCCGGCGTGCCGTACGGGATCGCCACCTCCGGCCGCCGGCCAGAGATCGATGCTTCGCTCGAGGCGCTGGGCGTGGGCGAGGGCGTGGTCGTCGTAGAGCGTGGCGACGTCATGCGCGCCAAGCCGGAACCTGACCTGTTCCTGGCCTGCCAGGAGCGGATGGGGGTCCAGATCCGCGACGTGACGGTGGTCGGCGACGCGGTATGGGACCTCCTGGCCGCGCGACGGGCGGGGATGCTGTCGGTCGGCCTGCTGACCGGGGGCTATGGCGAGGACGAGCTGGCGCAGGCCGGGGCGTTCCGCGTCTACCGCGACCCGGCCGAGCTGGACGCGTCGCTGGACGAGCTGGGGATCGGCTGACCTAGCCCGCCTCGCCCTCGTGCGTCCGCCGCAGCCGGCTGCCCACGCCGGATGCCACCCGGCGCGCGACACGGCCAGCTCCCCGGGCCAGGATGCCCGCCCCGCGCCGTCCCAGCCGCAGGCCGGTACGCCCCATCCACGCGTAGCAGGCGCGAATGGTCGCCAGGTCGTCCTGGATGTCGCCCGCGGCCAAATCGGCCCCGGCCAGCGCGGCCGCCCGCTCCGCCGGGGTCAGGCTCCGCAGCGCCAGGCTGAGGGCGAGCAGCACGGCCGCGGCGTCGTCAAGCTGGCCGGCCACCGGAATGAACCCCGGGACGAGATCGATCGGGGACAGGACGTAGATCACGGCCGCTGCCAGGGCCGCCCGACGCCGGCCGGTGACCTTCGGATGGCGGCTGAGGGCCCAGGCCAGGCGGCCGTAGCGCGGCAGACGCCGGACAAGCGCCCCGAACCGTTGGCGCGGAAACGGATCGTCGGCGCTCACGGCTTCAGCTCCACTGGGATGATGGTCAGATCGCGAACCTCCCCGATGCGCAGGATACGGATCGGCAGCGGACGCCCAATCGTCTCGCCCACCATCAGGCGCTGCAGGTCGCTCGCGTCGCCGACCGGCTGACCGTCGACGTCGAGGATCAGGTCGCCGTCGCGCAAGCCGGCTGCCTCGGCCGGGCTGTTGGGCACGACCTCGGTCAGGCCGATCCCGGCCGCCCGATTCAGGGCCCGCGCCACGCGCGGCGGAAGCGGCCGGCGCATGCCGGCGATCCCCAGGAATGCGCGGCGGAAGCGCCCATCGCGCATGAGCGCACCGATGATCCGCCGGCTGGCGGCGTTGATGGGCACCGCCAGCCCGACACCGATGGCCGCGACTGCGGTGTTGATTCCCACCACCTGACCGTTGGCATCCGCCAGCGCCCCGCCGGAGTTGCCGGGGTTCAGGGCGGCATCGGTCTGGATGACGTTCTCGACGATGCGAGTCGCACTGCCCGTGCCGGTCGGCAGTGAGCGGCCCAGGGCGCTGACCACCCCCGCCGTCACCGAGCCCGCCAGCCCGAGCGGCGAGCCGACTGCCACCACCAGCTGGCCCACCCTGAGCCGATCCGCATCCCCCAGCTCGGCGGCCTCGAGCCGGCCGCCGTCGACCCGGACGACAGCCATGTCGGACAGCGGGTCGCGGCCGACGATCTCGATCGGCAGCTCGCGCCCGTCGGAGAAGGCGGCCACCCCCTCGCGCGCGCCTGCCAGGACGTGGGCCGAGGTCAGGATGTACCCGTCCTGGCTGACCACCACGCCGGAGCCGAGACCGGCCCGATCCCGCCGGGCGCTCGCGCGTCCCACCCGGAGCAGGACGACCTGGCGCAGGAGCCGCTCCGCGACCGCGGTCACGATGCGTGAGTAGGCATCGAGCGGGTCGGTTTCAGCGTCCGGGGGAGTCGCGCGCGACGCAGGCTGGCTGGCGTCGATCGCGTCGGCCACGAGTCGGAGTCGGGGCGCGGAACGGCGGGGCGTGGAACGGCGGGGCGTGGAGCGTGGCGGCATGGTGACTACTCCTGGCGGTTGAAGCCCCACACCGCCGCGCCCAGCAGGACGATGGCGAAGGCCGCCATCAACGCCACCTCCTCGGGCAGGGTCATGATGTGGCCGCCCACGGTAACGCCCAGTGACGCGGCAGCGTCGCTGCCCAGGAACACCTGGCGGATGGCGTCCACCCCATACGTCAGCGGGTTGAACTTGCTCAACACCTGGAGCCAGTCGGGCGCCTGGTTGACCGGGAAGAAGACCCCGGCCAGGAAGATGAGCGGGAAGACCAGGAGCTGGATGAGGAGCTGGAAGCCCTGCTGCGAGCGCATGAAGCTGGCAATCAGGATCCCCAGCCCGGACAGGGCGATGGACAGCACGAAGACGACCGGGACGAGGAGGGCCACCATCCCGACATCCAGGTCGACGCCGACGACGGGCGCGATGAGCAGCATCAGGAACACCTGGAGCACGGCCACCACGCAGGCGCCGATCGCCTTGCCCAGCACGATCCCGGCCCGCCCCAGGGGCGCCACCAGCAGCTCGCGCAGGAAGCCGAACTCGCGGTCCCAGACCACGCTCACCCCGGCAAACAGCGAGGTCGTCAGCACGCCCATGGCGATGATCCCGGGGTACATGAACTGGATGAAATCCACCCCCGGCGCCAGCGAGCCGATCAGGTTCCCGAATCCGGCCCCGAAGATGACCAGGAACAGCAACGGCTGGGCGAATGAGCCCACGAGCCGCGACCGCTCGTTGACGAAGCGCAGCAGCTCGCGGTAGGACACGACCCAGGTCCCGCGCCAGATCTCGGTCATCGGTT
>DASWJA010000092.1:0-10878 GCA_036397375.1 Candidatus Limnocylindria bacterium | reverse complement strand
GCCAGAACGGAGCGCAGGGTGGGGTCGTCGTCGACCAGCAGGATCGCCGGCCGCATCGCCGGCACCACGTCAGATGCCGACGCCTCGGACGACGGTGACGATGGCGGGTCCCAGGATGACGATGAAGATGGTCGGGAAGATGCAGCCGACCATCGGGAACAGCATCTTGACCGGCGCCTTGGCCGCCGCTTCCTCCGCCCGCTGCCGGCGCTCGATGCGCAGCTGCTGGGACTGGATCTGCAGGACCTTGGCGATAGGCACACCGAGCTGCTCGGCCTGCACGATGGCACCGATGAAGTTGGTCACCGGCTGCGCGTCGGCGCGAGAGGCCACGTCGCGCAGCGCATCCCGGCGCAGGCGGCCCATGCGGATCTCGGCCAGGGCCTGCCGGAACTCGTTGACCAACGGCCCCTCCATCTTCTCGACTACCTTGGCCAGCGCCGCGTCGAAGCCGAGTCCGGCCTCGACCGAGATCGTCAGCAGGTCAAGGGCGTCGGGGAGCTGGAGGATCATGTCCATCTGGCGCCCACGGATCTTCCGTCCCAGCCAGAACTCGGGGGCCAGGAATCCAACCGCCAGGCCGCCGATCCCGAAGAGGATGAACACCGGGAATCCCATCAGCGCGAAGAAGAGGATGGTGAAGCCGATCGAGAACACGATGGATCCGAGGATCTTGACACCCATCCAGTCCGCGCCGCGCAGGCCGCCCGGATATCCGGCCCGATGGAGGCGGGCTTCCGCCCGCTCCACCATGCCGAGCCCACCGCCCCGCTGGCTGACGCGCGACAGTCGCGCGACCAGCGGTCGCACCGCGCGCTCGAAGAACGGCTGTTCGAGCTCGGCCTCTTCGAGCGTCCTGGGCTTGACGACCAGCTGTTCGAGCCGCTGCTGGACCGCGTCCTTGGGAGGCCGGGTGGCCGTCCCGAACACGATCAGCAGGACCGCGACGGCGGCCAGGGTGGGGATGAGGATGGTCGGGAGGTTCTCAGGCATGGCTCAGACCTTGATGTCGACGATGCGGCGAATGAACAGCCAGCCGATGCCCATGCTCAGCCCGCCCAGTCCGAACAGGACGATGCCCATCGGGAGTCCCAGCAGCTCCGGCGGCCGCTCGACCATGGGGGTCATGTAGGTGGGACTGATCACGAACAGCAGCACGGCGAGGCCCACCGGCAGCAGGACAATGACGTAGCCGCTGTAGCGCTGCATGGCGGTGAGCGTCTGAATCTCGCCCTGGATCCGGACGCGCTCGCGGATGGTGAACGCAATGGCGTCCAGCACGGTGGCCAGGTTGCCACCCACCTGGCTCTGGATGTTGATGGCGGTCACCATCAGCTCCAGGTCCTCGGAGGCCACCCGGCGCACGAGGTTGGCCAGGGCGGGTTGAAGCCCCAGGCCCAAGCTCATCTCGCGCACGACGCGGGCGAACTCAACGCTGATGGGTGGCCGGGCTTCGCGGCTCACCAGCTCCATGCCCTGCAGGAATGACGACCCGGCGCGCAGCGAGTTGGCGAGCAGGGTGATCGTGTCCGGGAGCTGGCGGTTGAAGGCCGTCAGGCGTCCCTTTTGGCGTCGTCCAAGGTAGAAACGCGGCAGCCACAGACCGAGTAGGAACAGGCCGATGAGCGCCAGCGGGGTGCGCAGGGCTTCGAACACCACGCCCAGCCCCAGGCCCAGAAAGACCATCACGAACGGCGTCGCCAACCAGATGAGGACGAACTCGGCCGGCTTCAGTTTCAGGTCGGCGCGGGCCAGGTCCGTCCCCAGCCTAGCGGTGAGGTCCTGCCCTTCGATGACGCGGGACAGGCCGGCAATGACGGCCGACTCGCGCTCGTCACCCTCTCCCTCCGCTCGACCGCCGCGTGACGATACGTACCGCTCGAGCCGGTCTGTGACGCCACCACCGCTGCCGCTCATGGCGATGCCGATGCTGACCACCAGCACCGCCGCGGCCCCAAGGCCGGCGATGAGCAGCGGGAGCATGTTCATCTGACCGGGGCCGTCAGAACGGCGAGCCGAAGGTGTTCGGGGGCAAGTGGATCCCGGCCGCCTCGAACTTCTCGACGAACTTGGGTCGGATCCCGGTCGGCTTCAGCCGGCCCTGGATCCTGCCCTCGGCGACGCCGGTCTGCTCGAACACGAACACGTCCTGCATGACGATGACGTCGCCTTCCATGCCCTGGACCTCGGTGATGCTGACGATCTTGCGCGTGCCGTCCTTCAGTCGGTTCTGGTGGACGATGAGGTCCACGGCCGAGGCGGTCTGCTCCCGGATGGCACGCAGGGGGAGGTCCATGCCGGCCATCAAGACCATCGTCTCCAGACGGGCCAGCATGTCGCGCGGGGAGTTGGCGTGACCAGTGGACATCGAGCCATCGTGGCCGGTGTTCATGGCCTGGAGCATGTCCAGCGCCTCGCCCGATCGCACCTCGCCGACGACGATCCGGTCGGGTCGCATGCGGAGAGCGTTGCGGACAAGCTCGCGGATGGGAATGGCTCCCTTGCCCTCGATGTTCGACGGTCGCGCCTCCAGGGTCACGACATGCTCCTGGCGGAGCTGGAGCTCGGCGGCGTCCTCGATGGTCACGATCCGCTCATCGTCGGGAATGAACGAGCTCAACACGTTGAGCGTGGTCGTCTTCCCGGAGCCGGTGCCGCCCGAGACGAAGCAGTTCAGGCGAGCCTTCACGCACGCCTCAAGAAACTCGAACATCTCCGAGGTGGCGGTGCCGAACCGGATGAGGTCCTCGACGGTGAACGGGCTGGCGGCGAACTTCCGGATGGTCACCACCGGGCCCACCAGGGACAGCGGCGGAATGATGGCGTTCACGCGGGAGCCGTCCACCAGGCGGGCGTCGACCATCGGGCTCGACTCGTCGACCCGGCGGCCGATGGGGGCGATGATGCGCTGGATGATCTTCATCACGTGCTCATCGTTCTGGAACGTGACGCCGGTCAGCTCCAGCTTCCCGTCCCGTTCGATGTAGACCTGCTGGGGCCCGTTGACCATCACCTCGGTGATGGTCGCGTCGCGGAGCAGAGGCTCCAGCGGACCGAGGCCCAGGATCTCGTCGGTGATCTGCTCGAGCATGCGGACCCGCTCGGCCCGGGTCAGGGCCAGGCCTTCCTCATCGGCGACCTTGCCAAACAGGTCTTCGATCTGGCGCTTGACATCGACCTGGTTGCTGAGGTCCATCTTGGGGTCGAGCTCGTTGATGAGCCGGTTCTGGACCCGGTACTTCGCCTCGCGGAAGGACTCGCGCGTCGGGGCGCCGCCCGCGAACGGGCGGACCGGTCCCTGCCCGGAGGGTGCGGCCGGTCCTTCGCCGGATGGCGCGGGCTTCGGCATGCCGGCCGGCACGGGCTTGAGGTCGGCGTCTTGCCCGGGCTGGGCTCGCTCGATGCGCTTCAGGAGAGACATGGCAGCTTCCTTCTGGTCAGCGGCGCGCGAAGATACCACGCCGGTTGGGTTTTTCCTCCGCGGTGGCGATGGTGTCACCGATGAGGGTCTGGGCAAGGCGATTCACATCCCGCGACAGCGGGCTTTCCGGGTTCGAAACGATGAATGGGACGCCCCGGTTGACGGCCAGGACGGCGAGCCGTCCGTCGGACACGATGGTGCCGTCGATCGAGCGCCGGATGGAACCTTCGACGTCGCCGAGGCGGATGCCCTGCGTGGTGTCCGAGCGGTTCATCACGATCCGGAGCTTGGATCGCTCGTAGCCGAGCTGGTCGGCGACCTCGAGGAACAGGCGCAGGTTCTTGATGGCCGTGATCTCGAGGGCGGCCATGATCACGATCTGGTCCGCGATTTCCATGATCGCGAGCGAGTGGTCGTTGAGTCCGGCCGGCAGGTCTACCACGGTATAGGCGTGCATTGCCCGCAGATGCCCGACCACGGTCAGCAGCGACGCTGGGGTGATGAGGTCGGCCCCTTCGGGTGTCGGGGGCGCCAGGAGGGCCCGGATGCCGGTTGAATGATCGATGAGGACCGATTCGACGAGGTCCCTATCCAGTTCCCCACCGTCGGCCGCGTCCACGATGGATTTCGTCTTTGGGTTCAAATTGAGCAGCACGCCCACGTCGCCGAACTGGAGATTGGCATCCAGTAGGGCCACCCGTGCGCCGGTCTGCTGCTTGATCGCGATTGCCAGGTTGGTGGCGATGGTCGTACGTCCCGAACCGCCCTTGGGCGAAAAGATGGCGATGACCTGGTGCTCGATGTCGGGGTCCGCCTCGGCGACAACCGGGCCGGCCGGCATGGACGCCTGGATCTGGTGACGCCGGGCCTCTTCCCGATCGTAGACGCGCTTGATGGTCTCGCTGAACTCGTCGCTCGAGAAGGGCTTGACGAGGAACTCGCGGGCGCCCGCCTGGAGCGAGCGTCGCATCTGCTCCGCCTCGCCGTGGACGCTCATCATGATGATGGCGACCTGGGGCAGGCGCTGGGAGATCAGCTCGGCGGCGGCGATGCCGTCCATGCCGGGCATGTTGATGTCCATGACCACGACGTCGGGTCGGAGGTCCATCGCCATCTGGATGGCCTCCTCACCGGAACTCGCGGACCCGGCCACCTCGACCGTCTGCTCCATGGCGAGCAGCTTGGTGAGGTGGTCGCGGGTTTCCGCGATGTCGTCGACGATCAGGACCTTGATCACGCCCGCTGACCTCTCAAACCCGGTGCTCTGCGCACGTCGGCTATTCGAGGGGAAGCAGGATGAGGTTGGGCACCGGCACGCCGTACAGCTCGATCAGGAGCTGGAGCGTGATGCCGGTCGTGGCCTCGGCCACGTCATCATCCCGCGAACGCAGGACCGCCGTCAGCGGGCCCACGGTCTCGACGTCGTTCTGCGCCAGCTTGATGAGCTCGGCATCCTGGTCGGTTCCCGCGAAGACGATGATCACGCTGGTGATCGCCGCCGCCGGCGCGGCCTCGCCACCTTCCGGCGGCGGGGTGGGCTCGGGGCCCGGGACGTCCCGCGCCTGGCTGACGTACAGCACGCGCTTGTTCTGGAGGACGGTCTTCACGGTCGGGGTGCCCTCGAGGCCAGGGACGACCTCGAACCGCTGTGTCCCGGTTGGGTTATTTATCGTGTCCGAGGTCGGCTGGAGGACCGTAACGTTCACCCGGACGAGGACGTCAATCCGGTCGCCCGGCAGGATCAGGAAGTCGAGGCCCGTGACGCGGTCCACCTGGAAGGCGATGGCCTTCTCTCCGGGCTGGAGCTGGCAGGAGATACAGGTAGCCGTCCCCGCCACCAGCCCAATCGCCTCCTGGTTGACCTGTGTGCCCTCCGGAATGGGCAGCAGCGCCGGACGGCCGGAGACCTGCGAGGGGTCCACCAGGGGATGCCCCAGGACACCGGCGGGGTCGATCGGGACCGCCTCCACCATGTCGGGGGTCACTTCCTCGTCGAGTTCGATGTCCCGAGTCGCGACCAGCACCGTGGCCTGGATGGTCGGGGGCTCGGTCGTGGTCGGCTGCTGGTTCAGGATGAACAAGACGCCGACGAAGGCGAGCACCGCCAACAGGACGCCGACCAAGATCACCAGACGGTTGGATCGCTTCACGGGGAGCGTCTCCTATAGCTGAAACGGGTCAATCCGATGTGGATGATTCCCGCCCTATTGTGACTGCGGTCAACAGTCTACGCACGCCGTCTCGAAGGTTCGACTGGACTTGTGGGCTAGGCGGCGGGGGTACTAGTCGGGAATGGCGCGCCCCGCAGGGAGCGGGGCAGTTGCGCCGGCGGCAACACCTTCCGCCCCCGCATCCGCCCCCGCATCCGCCCCCCTGTGTTACCTATCGGCCAAGGAACGTGACTGCTCACCGGCTGCATCCCGTTTCGTTGGCTGTCTGTGATCCTCGTTGACACGCATCGGCCAAGATCAGCCACGTGGACCCCGGAACCTGGGCCGTCATTGGCCGATGAGGGTCACCCGCGCACACACTCGTCTCCGGAGTCACCGACTGAGCGCCTTCCCCGACCCAAACTCGGCCGGTGCGGGTCGCTGGCGGGCACACACACGCGGCAGCATGCGGCGGGAATGACAACGCCCCCGGGCCGGAGCCCGGAGGCGCTGTCTGCTAGAAGCCTGAACCTACTGAAGGTTCTGGGCAACGTTGCTGAAGATCTGGCTGACGATCGGGCCCAGGAACAAGAGGGCCACGATCACGATAATCGCGATGAGGGCCAACAGAAGCCCGTACTCGACGAGCGTCTGACCTTCCTCGTCTTCCCGATGGAAGCGAGCGAGAAGAGTGCTGATGAACTGAAGCATGTTTTGCAGGTACCTCCTTTCCTCACAGGATTGGCGAAACCAGCGTAGAGCGGGCATCGGGCACATGAACATGACCCGTTGGTCCTACGCGGCGCTTCGCGGAGCCGTACCTTGCGCGAGGCCCTCCACCCTTGTCAAGAGCCGGCAGCGCCACGCGCCGCATCGAACGCCCCGGGAATAACATGAGAGCCGCGCCTGCTGCTGCGCGGCTCTCATGATCGGAGGAGGAGACCCGAGAACCGGTGTCGCCACCGATCCTCGCCCGATGAAGGCCCCCCTGGATACCCAGGAGGACGTGGTCAGATGGTGTGCCCGCCCGGCGGGAAGCGAAATGGCACTCCCGTACCGATGGGCACCGGACCGTTGGCGGTCAGTCCTCCGGAAGCTTGATCCAGCCCTGCCGCATGGCGTACACGACGGCCTGGGTGCGGTCGTTGACGCTCAGCTTGCGCAGGATGCTGGACATGTGGTTCTTCACGGTCTGCTCGCTGATGCCCAGGGTGTAGGCGACCTGCTTGTTGGTCATCCCCTGGGCGATGTTGTCCAGGATCTCCACCTCGCGCGGCGAGAGCGGCGCGAAGATGGGCTGGGCATCCGAGCCGTAGACCGCCAGCTCGCGGAACTCCTTCAGGACGCGACTGGCGACCGCCGGTCGGCTGAAGACCTTGTCGTTGATGAGGTACTCGCCCGCGCGAACCCGGCGGATGATGGCCACCAGGTCGCTGGGGTCGATGTCCTTGAGGACGTACGCCGCGGCGCCGGCCTTGATGGCATCGAACAGCTGCTCTTCGTCGTCGCCGCCGGCCAGCACGATGACGCCGGTGTGCGGCAGCTCGCGCTTGATACGCTGGGTGGTCTCAATGCCGTTGGGTGCCGGCAGGGTGAGGTCCATGAGGACCACGTCCGGGGTCAGCTCCTCGACCACGGCGATCGCCTCCCGGCCGCTCCCCGCCTCGCCGACGACCGTCATGTCCGGCTCCAGCTCGAGGATGTTGCGCACCCCACGACGGAACAGGGTGTGGCCGTCGACGATGACGATACGGGTCTTTTCCGTCGTTGTCCGGCGGTCGCGCCCGGTCCGGCGTTCCATCGGGATCTCCTCGGTTCCGACCGCGTTGGTCTCGACCGGAGCTGTCTTGGCTCGTGCCACGTTCTCCTCCTTGACCTTCATCTCCGTCCCCCGATGCTAGCGGACAGGTTCCGGGAGGCGGAGTAGGATCCGCGTCCCTTCGCCCTGCCGCGATTCAATCTGCAGCTCCGACCCCATCAGATCGGCGCGTTCGCGCATGAACTGAAGGCCGAAGTTGCGGGTCACCCCGGTCGCCAGGCGCATGACGTCAAAGCCACGCCCGTTGTCGGCGATCACGAGCTGAGTGCCGTCCAGGCTGATCCGCACCTCGGTGGCGGCCGCATGCTTGCGCACGTTCTGCAACGCCTCCTGCGTGATGCGCAGGACCGATGCGCGGGCCGGCGGCGACAGCCGCGCGTCGATGCCGTCGACATCGACCCGGACGGCGATTGCGTTTCGCGCCTGGAACGCGACGGCGGCTTCGCCCAGGGCCGCGGCCAGGCCCACGTCGACCGCCGGCGGGCGGAGCGAAGCGATCGTCCCGCGCACCTCTTCCAGGCCGTCGCGGAGCATGTTGCGGAGCAGCGCCAGCTCGCTGCGGGCCTGGGAGTTGGGAGCCGGCTTGATGGTCGGCTGGCGGGGATCGCCGGCCACCACGCGGTCGAGGTACTCGACCTGGAAGATGGCGTTGGTCAGGACCTGGGCAGGCCCGTCGTGGATCTCCTCGGCCAGGCGCTGGCGTTCCTGTTCCTGGGCCTGGATGATCCGCAGGGCGATGCCGGCCGCCGAGTCGTCCGTGGTGTCGAGGGTGGGTTCGGCGGCGGCTGGGTCGGTGGTCGACAGGTAGTGGACCACCAGGTCGAGCTGCCGCGCGGCGACCTCCAGGCGCTTCACCCGGTGCTGGAGCTGGGCGAGCTCGCGCACCAGCGTCTCATTCTCCGCGCGGAGCCCCTCGGCGTCATCGGTCCCGGCGCCGTTGCGCCCCCGGCGCTGGGTGCCCTGCTCGAGACGAGCGCGGAGCTGGATCCAGGTTCCCAGCCGGCGCCGGTAGAGCGCTCGCGCCCGCTCGGCGTGCCGATGCAGGCGGCGCGCCTCGCGCCCAAGGCCTTCGGCGGCCTGCGCGTTGAGACGGTCAATTTGGACGATGCCGGTGCGATCGGCAGCCTGAGCCACGCTCAAATCCTCCGGGAAGTACCAGGGTCCAACTGGGACCGGACCCTCGGCCCATACTCCCGGCGCGCTGTGCGCACGGTCAACAGTACTTCGGGACCCGGAAGTACTAGTCCACCGGCCTCGCGATGGTGGCGCCCTCCCCGTCATACACGACCTCGTACAGCGCACCGCCGCGCACCGTCTCCCGCAACGCGGGGCAGCAATCGGGAGCCGACAGCGGGCCGTTCAGCTGGCCCTTGGGGATGAAGAGCCAGGCGTCCGCGAGACCCGCCTCGGCGGACCATTCGGCCATGCACGTATCTGTCCGTGGCGTGCAGGTCAGCACGGCCAGGTGGCGCGCTCGCTGCGCCATGAAACCTTCCGTCCCCAGCCACTCGCTGCCCTGGACGGTGGCCACGCTCTGGCGCTCGGCGACCGCGGGGAACCACTCGCTGACTTCGTCCGCTCCCCAGACCACCGTGCTGGCCACGATGAACCGCGTCCCCGGATCGGTCTCCGCGGCCACCCAGGCCATCGCGTCCACCTGGTCGGAGCTTACGCGCTGCAGGCGGGAGGTCTCGTCAACGGCCGATCCCAGGCTGCCGATGAGCGCCAGGAACAGGGCACCACCGCCGACCCCCATGCGCAGCGCCCGATCGGACGCGGTCCGCGCCGGCTCGATCCCGTTCAGCAGGAAGCCGAATCCCGCGCCCGCAAGGAGGGCCCACGGAACCGCGCCCATGAACACAGCGCCCGCCTCACCGGCCAGGACAAGGGCCACCACCAGCGCGGGCAGGGCGAACCGTCGCCCGGCGAGCGCGACCACCAGCCCCAGCACACCGAGGGCCAGGAACAGGTCGGCGAACGCCGCTCCCGAGAACGTCAGTCCGATGATCCGGATGACGCCCAGGACCGGCTCCCATCGGTGGCCAGCGGCGAGCAGGCTCGTGAACCCGTGCTGGTCCGTCACGATGAGCACCCAGGGGGCGACGATCAGGGCCGCGATGACGGCCGCGACCGCCATCCCGCGCAGGGTTGTCGCCAGGCCGCCAGGCCGGTAGGTCAGCACGGCGCAGGCCAAGGCTCCGAACAGCGCCGCCTGCGGGTGCGAAAGGGCGGCGAGCCCGAGCAGGACGCCCAGCGCGACCACCGTCCGTCGGGGCAGCCCCGATCCGGAGGTCGAAACGACCATCGCCAGCAGGGCGAGCAGGAGACCCGCCCCACGGGTGAGCCCGCCGCCGGCGACGATCCCGTCGTAGGCGTGGGGCATGAGGGCGTAGGCCATCAGGGCGCCTGCAGCCGCGGCCGGCGCCAGGAGGCGCCCGGCCAGGATGGCAAAGACCCCCAGCGTCGCCAGGGACAGGGCGGCCGCCAAGATCCGGACCACGGCCAGGCTGGACAGGTCGAACAGCTCGGCCATGCCGGCCGCCGCGTAGAGCGCCATGGGCGGATAGACGAATGGAAGGCCGGCGGCGTTGTAGGTCGTGACCAGCGGCAGCTGCAGCCCGGCGTTTCGAAGATCGTCAACCATGACCACGATCAGCCCGCCGTCGCCGCTGGTCAGCGGACCCGGCAGGGTGGGCAGCAACCGGACCAGGGTTCCCAGGGCCAGTGCCACCAGCGCGGTGAAGGCCGCCGCTTGGGTGGCGAATCCGAATCGGCTAGTCATCGAGAACCGCGAAGATGCGCACCGCTTCCGTCTCGAAGACGGGGTCGCACCCGAGCCAGGTCGCGTGGTTCCCCTCGCTGTCAATCGCGTCACACCCCTCCCACAGGCCCAGCGGGTCGATGGTGGCGTCCTCGCGCAGGGTGACGATCACCCACTCCACGTCGTAGGCGCGCACGACCTCCTCGATCACCGGGTACGGGTCGAAGGGGGCCGCCACGCCGCGATTGGCGGTGAGATGCCACAGGCTGGCCGGGTCCCCGTACAGCACGGTGGCATCGGTCAGGCCGGCATCGGTCAGGTAGCCGGCGGCAGCCAGGTCGCGCTGGTGGGAGGTCTCCCACAGCCGATACAGCGTGACCGATCCGACCAGCGACAGGACCACGGCCCCCACCAGGGCCGCCACCTCCACGAACCGGTGGGTCTGGGGACGACGAAGGAACCCCCAGAACCGCCCCAGGCCGGTCAGCGCGGGCCCGGCCGCTGCCACAGCCATGGGGAAGCCGAACGGCAGCCAGGCCGCAGCCGAGTGGTAATACGCCCCGTGCGGGGCGTGGAAGGTGAAGACCAGGCCCATGGCCACGAACATCACGACCCAGTAGGCGGCGAAGGGCGCCACCTCGGCCCGGCGCCGCTCGCGCCACAGCCCGGCGAAGAAGAAGAACCCGAAGATCCCGCCCAGCAGGACCACCGTTCGCCAGCCGATCTC
>DASWJA010000091.1:0-13387 GCA_036397375.1 Candidatus Limnocylindria bacterium | reverse complement strand
CCAGCCCCGCAAGGCGGAGTACGAGCGATTGCTCAAGGAGCCGCTCGAGGCGCTGTGCGCGGCTTTGGGCGAGCGATTCGAGGCGCGCGGCATCCCGCTCCGCGCCGACGTCCGCTCCCCGTTCCGCATCTACCGCGACGTTCGCTTCTCGAAGGACAAGTCGCCGTACAAGACCCATGTCAGCGCCAGCTTTCCATGGGCACCGGACGGCGCGCCGGCCGTGCCTCGGAGCCGCAGCGACGCGGTACATCAGGTGGGCGGGTACTTCCACTTCGAGCCCGACGAGGGCTACGTTGGGGGAGGGATGTGGCATCCGGAGCGCGCGCTCCTGGAGGCGTGGCGCACCGCGGTCGCGACCGACGCGCGTCGGGTACATGCCGCCGTCGACGATCGGGCATTCGTGAAGGAGTTCGGCGAGGTCGACGGTGATCGGCTGATGCGAACTCCAACGGGCTACGCGGCGGACCACCCCGACGCTGCGCTGCTCAAGCTCAAGGACGTGACCTTCGGGCGCCGGGTCTCGGACGACGAGGTCCTGTCGCCTGACCTGCCGGACATCTTGGCCGATGCCTTCGCGAAAGCCATGCCGGTGTTCCGCCTGCTCGCGTCGCTCAGGACCTGATGCTCAGCCGCCAAGGGCCTTCGTGAGCTCGGTTTCGTACTCGGGGAAGTAGCGGGAAATCTCAGTCAGATCGAAGCTGCGGAGGATGGACTCGCGCGGCTCTCGGGCGAGCAGGAAGGCGAAGGAGGCCTCTACCACTCGTTCCACGCTGGTTCCTGCCGGCGCGAGCTGAATGAGATCTTTGCCAGCGACCACGACCTGGTGCCAGGTAGCAGCCGGATCGTCGCCGATCCGCACCTCGCAGCGCCAGCCATCGCGGTCCGCTTGACAGCCGACGGTGATCATCGTTCGCCTCGCGATTACACTCGTTGTCGTGAAACGCACGCGCATCCGAGAAGAAGACGAGGCAGTCGCGCGAGAACAGGCAGAACATCGCCGCGAGGTCCTGCTCGAGCGGTTAAAGGCTCAGGAAGCGGCGGCCCGCAAGCCTGCGGACAAGGCGCCGGACGAGGAGGCTGCGCCTGTCGCGACCGAGGTTCCACCGGACACCTAGGTATTGGAGCGGGAGACGGGGATCGAACCCGCGACATCGACCTTGGAAGGGTCGCGCTCTTCCAGCTGAGCTACTCCCGCTTGGAGAGTCCTGCGCCTCATCAGGGTTCGGGAACGGTGACAGTTCGCGCAGACGATATCGCACTTCGCCGCCTCAGCCAAGATTCGCGCCGTACCTGCTCGGCCGACCATACGAGTCACGCCGTAGCGCTTCATCGCCGGGTCGCGATGATCGAAGTCCATCGCGCAAGGGGGAATTCGCTGACCGCAATCTGCACAGGGCACATCGCGCAGCCGGTCGAGGAGGCGGGCGTGTTCCTGCCAGCGAGCGCGTTTGCGTTCGAGGTATCTCGATGATCCCTCCCGGAGGGGCCGGCGGGTCATGCGTTCAACATGGGTGGCGCGGGTACGCAGCCGATGGCAATTTGCGCATACCACGTCACACTTGCTGACCTCGCCTAGCAGCCGCTCTCGCGACATCAGCATCGCGCGGCCTTCGGTCAAGCGAAACAGCTTGTCTGCAGGATTTCGGTGGTCGAAGTCCATCTGGTGGGGCAGTAAGACTTCGCCACAGTCGGCACACGGCCGTTTCCTGAGATCCCTCAGCAGCGCGACGGTCAACGCCTGACGAGCCCTAACGCGCCGAATCTCGTATCGGCGATTCCGCGAGCAGTAGGCGACATTGCTCGGACGCTGGCTAACGCGCTGTCGCATGGTTCAGTATAGAACATCTGTTCTGCTCAACCCACACCAGCAGGGATCAAGGTCCAACGTTGACGATGTTGGCGCCTCCGAACACATACGGCTCGGCGGTCTGGTACGCGTCGGCCTCCTTGTTCCAGGCTTCGAAGCGCGGATCGCTGTCATGGACATGGTGCCCCTCGTCAGTGGCGAAGATGGCGACCACCAGGTACTGGGCGGCGTCGGCGACCTTCTTGGTGCTGATTTCGAGCCGGCTCAAGGTCGCCATGACCAAGAGCCCGCGCGCGTGCAGGTCCTGCCAGATCGGCGCTTCCTGAGCTCGAAAGCCGCGTTCAAACTCCTCTGATTGCCCCTTGCCGACATTCAACACGATGCCGATGGTCTGCATTGACGTCTCCTCGTTTCTTGAGCTGGATGGAGCGCTGGCGAAGACTGACCTGGGCCGGCCCGACCGGGTACCGTGCGGCCAACGTAATCCCTATCGGTCTGGAGCCCACCATGGCCATTACTGTCAAGAACCTGGACACGCCCGACCAGGCCTACGATTTCGGCGAGGCGGGCCGCTACGACATCACGGTCATCGGTGACTCGATGGTCGCGCGATCGGTGCTGAACCCGGGCTGGAGCTGGGACGAGCACGTCAAGCCCTATGCCGAGGGCGCCGAGAGCTGCCCCGAGACCCACCACGAGTACGTCATCTCCGGCCGCATCCGCTACCTGACCGATGAGGGGGACGAGATCCACGCCGGACCCGGCGATCACCTCGTCATTGGCCCGGGCCATCGGGCCTGGGTGGATGGCCCCGAACCGTGCGTGGTGGTGGACATGGAGATCGGTGAGATGGCCGACGAGGCCGAGCACGGGCACGACCACGGGGACGACTGATCAGGCCGAGGCCGTCAGGGTCCCGAGACCGCCTCCTCGAGCCCTGACGGGCCGACCGCGGTCCTCGTGGCGCTTGACGGCGAGGCTGCCGACTCGCGGACCAGCGCCGCATCAAGCCGCGCCAAGAACGGCGTTGCGCCCACCCGCTCGAAGAAGGCCCGCGCCTCCGTAGTCACGCGCTGCCGCTCGGCGGGTTCCAGGGCGCCGGTCTCGATGACGTCGAGCTGGCACAACGCCAGGAAGGTCGGGAGACCCAGATCCTGCCAACGCGCCAGGGCATCGGCATACAGCCGACGTCCATCCGCGCTCCGCCCTTCGAGGATCGCGATGCCGGCCTCCATGGTCGTCCGTGTGGCATCGATCTTGCGACCGGGCCGAGCCATGCCGTACGCCTCCAGCATTCGCCTCGCAGCCGCAGCGTCGCCGTTCCAGATCGCAGCGCGCGCTCCGACGGGTGCCAGTTCAACGGCGTGACCGCCGAGCTTGAGGCCCTCGTCGGCGAGCTGCATCACATCGGTCAGCCGCCCGTCCGCCAGGGCTGCGAACAGACGCGGCCAGTACGTCAGAACGTGGTACTGGACGTCATCGAAACCGGTGGCCGTGGCCGCCAGGCGCTCCCCCTCGGCGCGCGCCAACTCGAACTCGCCCCGGCAGGCGCGGAGCAGGAACGCGATGCTTTCGTACCAGAGCCGCTCCCGCACCTCCAGGTCCCCGCTCAGGTGCTCGGTGACCTCGCCGAGCGCCCATTCCCACTCGCCGACCTGAAAGGCCGCATCACAGGCGTTCCCGAGCAGGTATCGCATGGCCCAGGTGATCCCGTACCTGGCGGCGCGCTCATATCCCTCCTTCGACACCTGGAAGCCCCGAACCGGATCCTCCGGCTCCAACGTGTACCCCAAGTTGGTCGCCGCTCGGAGCGACGAGCCCACCATTCCGCGTCGTTCGGCCAGCGCGATGGCTCCCGTCAAGGTCACCGTGGCCTCGGTAATGCGGCCGAGATTCGCCAGCGCCACGCCGCGAGTGATGAGCGTCTCGACGGTCAACTGGTCGGCACCGGCCAGCTCCATGGCCGGCAGGGCCCGGTCGGCGATCGCCACCGCCTCGGCGGGGTTGCCGAGCCGCATCTCGAATTTCGCCAACTCCTCTGCCAGCTCGATGTAGCCCGGATCGGAAGGCTCGAGCCCGGGCTCTCCCAACGCATCGATGAGGAGCTGGCGACCCTGCTCCTGGTGGCCTTCAACCAGAAAGTCAGCCCGTCCGGCGATCGCGCGCCGCCGGGCGCCGGCATCACCGATCTGGGTGGCGAGCTCGATCGCGCGCTGTTGATGGGCGTCTCCGACCTCGACAAGGCCGGCGTTGCCCGCCGCCCACGCCGCGGCAACCTGGAGGTTGAGCTCCTCGGCTGGATCGGTCACCGCCTCAAGTGCGTCCTCGAGGTACAGATGGGCCAAGCGTGGAGATCCGAGATCAGTCGCGCGCTGGGCGGCCGCGCGGAGCGCGATCCGAGCCTGGGCTGCCACGGCCGCGCCTTCATCGCCTTCGGGCTGGGCTCGGTATGCGTCGAGGTAGTGCTGCGCCAGGACCCCTACCAGCTCCTCGTCTCCCAGCGCCTCGAAGTAGCGCGCTGCGGCCAGGTGCCGGGACCGACGGTCGCGACGCGCCAGGGTGCCGTATGCCACCTCCCGCAGGAGACCCTGGACGAAGCGATGCTGGCCCCGCTCGGGCGAGCGCGGGTCGTCGTCGATGGTCAGCACCTCGCGCTGGACCAGGTGCCGAAGGAGTGGCTCCACCTCGGCCGAATCGGATGTCACGGCGGTCAACGCCGACACCGTGAACGATTGCCCAAGGACCGATGCGTCCTGGATGAGCGCTCGCTCGAGGGGTTGGAGCGCATCGAGGCGAGCCGCAATCAGGGCATGGAGGGACTCGGGTACGGCCAGCTCGGTGAGGTCACCCAGGGGGCGAAACGTCTCGCCATCGCGTTCGATCCTGCCGTCGTTGAGGAGCATCCGTACGGTCTCGACGGCGTAGAGGGGGATCCCTTCGGCGCGAGCCACGATGGCGTCAATTGCGGTTTCGGGCAGACCGGGCACCAGGCCGGCAAGGAGCTGCTCCATCTCCTCATCGGTCAGTGGCTCCAGACCCACCGATGTGAAGGCGCGCTGACCCGCCCCCCAGGTGGGTCGGCGGTCTATGAGCTCGTGCCGCGACAGCGTGATGATGTAAATCGAGCGCCCGCGTGACCAGGCCAGCATCTCTTCGATGAAGTCGAGCAGCCCGTCATCGGCCCACTGGAGGTCTTCGAAGACCATGACCACCGTATTGGCCTCCGCCAGTCGTTCGAAGAACGTCCGCCACGCGCTGAACAGCTCGCTCCGTTCACGCCCGTGGGCCTCCCCGATCCCCAGCAGCTGGAGGAGCGGGCCTTCCAGGGCCTGGCGTTCGGCCGGATCGGGCACGAACTGGTGGAGGGTCTCGGTCAGGCGGGCCCGGGTCGTTTCGTCGTCATCCGATTCACCGATGCCGGCCCGCATGCGCACCATCTCGCCCAGGGCCCAGAAGCTCACGCCGCCGCCGTACGACGGCGACCGGCCCTGGTGCCAGTAGATGAGCTCGGACAACCCGTCCAGGTACTTCTGGAACTCCCACGCCAGCCGGCTCTTGCCAATCCCGCCCTGGCCCATGACCGAGACCAGCCGCACGCCGCGGTCGCGGGAGGTGGCGTGGAAGAAATCCTTGATCAGGCGCAGCTCGGACTCGCGCCCCACGAACGGTGCCTCGAGCTGCTCACGGCGGCCCACGCCGCCACGCCGGGCGACCACCCGCAGCGCGCGGAACGCGGGCACCGGGGCCTCTTTGCCCTTGAGCAGCTGCTCCCCGGCCGGCTCGAAAGTGATCGCCTCCGACGCCGCGCGGCGAGTGGCCTCGCCCACCAGCACACTGCCCGGTGGCGCCACCGACTGGAGTCGCGAGGCCGTGTTCACCATGTCGCCCGCGACCATCCCCATCCCCGCCGCCCCGAGGGTTACGGCGGCTTCGCCGGTGACCACCCCGGCCCGCAGGGCGAGCTCCGGGACCGCCGTCCGCTCGCCGAGGCGGGCCGCGGCGTCGACGAGGTCGATGGCTGCCCGGACGGCGCGCTCCGCGTCGTCCTCCAGTGCCACGGGAGTGCCCCACACGGCCATGACCGCGTCACCGATGAACTTCTCGACCGTGCCGCCGTACCGCTCCACGATCTCGCGGCAGGTCTCGAAGTAGGTGTTCAGGACCTCGCGGACATCCTCGGCATCGCGCGACGCGGCCACGGTTGTGAAGCCGACGAGGTCCGCGAAGAGGACGCTCACCAGCCTCCGCTCGGCGGTCGGGCCGGTGGCGGGCGCGGACGGTGCCGCGTCACGCGCGGCGGGCGGCCCGGCCGATGCGTCGAGCGGCGATCCGCACTCCCCGCAGAACAGGGCACCCGACGTGTTCAGCGTGCCGCAAAACGGGCATCCGGCCGCAAGACGCGTGCCGCACTGGAGGCAGAACTTGCGCCCTGCCTCGTTAGGGGTTCCGCAGCTGCCGCAGTTCATGCCGTGAAGAGCCTCTGGTTGGAGTCGGAAGGATACCGCCCCTCTGCACGGTGACGGTCATTCCCCGGGCTCGGAGGCCAGCTTCTCGAGCTGGTCGGCGTGCTCCTCCAGGTGGCTGACGACGAACCGATCCAGGATCTCGGCCACCGTCATCTCGCCCCGCCGCTCATGCAGCCCGCGCGCCGACCACTGCGCCTCGGACAGCCCTACCACGTAGGTTCGCAACAGCATCAGCGCGCCCGCCAGGCGGGCCATCTGCTCGGTTGGAGGCTCATTGCGGCCGGCCTCGATGGCGCCCACGCGCCCCGGATCTTCCGTGGTGCGCCCAAAAGCCACCGGTTCGCCGCCCGCCCCGGCGAGCACCCGCTCGATCTGACCCTGCCAGTACGGGACGAACTCCGCCACGTGGGCCCAGGCCTGGCCAGCGTCCCAGCGCTCGCCGGTCGCCGGGTCCGCATCGGTCAGCCCCGGTGGTGGATGCTCCGCGAACGCGGCCAGGCGGCCCTCGGCCACCGCCATCCGCGCCAGCAGGCCCATGTGTTGCATCACGCTGCGCTCCTCCGTTCAGGCCGCTCGACGATCGGCGTACGTAGCTCCCCGAGCCGCTCGATGCGGAGCGCCACTTCGTCCCCCGGCTCGAGCCAGCGCCCGAAGCGGTCGTCCTTCACCTCCAGCAGGCAGCCGCTCCCCACCGTCCCGCTGCCGAGCAGGTCTCCGGGCCGCAGCCGCACGTCGGCCGAGGCCCGGGCCAGCATCTCACCAAACGAGAAGTGCGCCGCCGACCACGTCCCGCGACTGATCTGCTCCCCGTTGATTTCGGCCGTCATGACCAAGTTGTATCCCGTTTCCGTGCGGGCATCGGTCAGCTCATCGGGGGTGACCAGCCACGGACCGATGCTGGTGGCGAAGTCCTTGCCCTTGGCCGGGCCTAGGCGGACCGTCGTCTCCTCGCGTTGAAGGTCACGCGCCGACCAGTCGTTCAGGACGACGTATCCGCCGATGGCCTCCTCGGCGCGGTCTGCCGCCAGGTCGACGGCCGGGGCGTCGACCAGGGCCGCCACCTCCAGCTCATAGTCGAGCTCCATCGATCCGGACGGGGCCCATACCGGCTCGCCCGGGCCGCGGATCTCGGACGTGTTGCCGAAGTAGAAGATCGGCAGCCGGTACCACGCCTCCGGGATCTCGTGTCCGCGGCGCCGCCACATCGTTCCCACGTGCTGCTCAAAGGCGTAGAAGTCCCGCAGCGAAGGCGGGTGCAGAATGGGTGGCCCAAACGCCAGCACGGTGGCGTCCCAGATTCCCTCGTCGACGTCCGCCGCAGGTGCGTATCCGTCGACGATCTCGGCCAGCGCCGCGACCCGCAGGCCGCGCGCGAGGTGGGTGTCCAGGGTGGTCACTGGCTGCCGAAACAGCACCGAATTGTGGGCCCGCCGCGGATCGTCACCGACCAGGACCTCGCGCGCGTGCTCGAGGTCCAGCCACCGCGTCCCACCCGGGTCACGGGCGGCGGCCAGCCGGAAGGCGGTCCCGATGGGGGCATTCCGCTCGCGAACGTGGGCGATCCGCATCGAGGCGGAGTGTACGCGGCCCCATCGGTACTTCCGGCTCATGGTGTGTTGCTGGGGGGTTGGGTACGGTTTGGCCGGATGACCGAGTTGGCCGACCGGGGGGTCGCCGAACGGCCGGTGGCCGGAGTGCCCGACGCCCGGCGGCTGACCCGTGTCCGGCACGCCAGCACGCGCCTGACAGCTGGCCGCCACAAGAGCGTGCGCCGCATGGCTCGCGACGCGCCCCTGTGGTACACGGCGCTCCTGGCGCCGGTCGCGTTCGCCGTGGCCTTGGTGAGCTTCATCACCGAGGACACCGTCATGGTTCTGATCCTGAGCCCCATCTTCCTGGGTCTCCAGGCCATTGCGGGGCTCGTCCCCGCCCGACATCGGTTCCTCACGCCGCATGGGTGGTCATTCCTGCGTCTGACGATCGCGCTGCTGTTCGTGTGGGCCCTCGTGAACACCGTGGGCGGACCCGCCCGACCCCTGTTCCCGCTGTATCTGCCCGTCGTGGTGGCCGCCGCGGCCCTGGGGACCGGGCAGGCGGCCGTGATCGGCTTCACGGCCGCCGTCATCTACCTCGTTCCCGAGCTGGCCAGCCTGGCCAATGCCGCCAACCCGCTGGCCCTGGCCGAGGTGACCCCACGGGGCGTGGCCCTGGTCGGCGTGTCCACCGTGCTCGCAATAGGCACCCGGCGGCTCGTCTCGCAGCTGGAGCAGATCAACGACCAATTCCGGAGATCTGCAATGTCCGAGCGGCGTCGGTCACGGCAGATCGCCGGCCTGGAGGAGGTCAGCCGGCTGCTGGTCACTGCCGGCGTGACCCCGGAGCTGCTGGAGCGCGTGGCAGACGTCATGGTCCAGCGCTTCGGCTATGCGCTGGCGGTGATCTTCATCGTCGAGGATGGAACCCTGAAGCTCGGCGCCCAGCGCGGGTACGACGTGGACATGTCGCGGTTCGACCCGCGGACCGGAGTGGTGGGCCGCGCCGCCCGCGCGGGCCAGGTACAGCTGGTCCAGAACGTCAAGACCGATCCGGATTACGTCGTCGGCGATCCCCGCGTGGTCAGCGAGATCGCGGCCCCCATGCTCCTGGACGGGGTCCTGCTGGGCGTGCTGAACATCGAATCCGCCTCCCTCGAACCGCTGGATCGCATCGACCGCGACCTGGTCACGACCATGGGCGGCAAGATCGCGGCGGCCCTGGGCCTGGCCCGAGACCGGCAGGCACTGGCCGACATGGCGGTGCGCGACGGCCTGACCGGCCTCCACAACCGCCGCTACTTCGACGACGCCGTCTCGCGCCTCCTGACGGCCCGTGAGGCGATGCCCGAGTCGGAGCGGCGCCCTGTGTCCGCCATCCTGTTCGACCTCGACCATTTCGGGACGTTCAACAAGCTCCACGGCGTGCAGGTCGGCGACCAGGCGCTGCGGGTGTTCGCGCACGTGATGCGCGAACGGCTGCGCCAGACCGACATGGTGGCCCGCTTCGGCGGCGAGGAGTTCGTGGTCGTCCTGGATGGGGCGGATCGCGATCATGCGGTGGCGGTGGCCGAGGAGATCCGATCTCGACTGGCGTCGCGGACGATCGCCGCCGAGGATGGCGCGCCGCTGCGCCTCAGCGTGTCTGCCGGCTGCGCCGCGCTCGACGACGCTGAGCCCACCAGCGAGGCCCTGCTCCGCACCGCGGACGTTGCGCTGTCGATGGCCAAGCGCGGAGGCCGAGATCGGGTGGTCGCGGCTTAGCCGGCGAGCGCCACTAGCCGGAGATCCGCTCCGCCAACCACCCGATGGCCATCGGGTACCGATACTCGAGGTCCGCGTGCGTCCCCTCGAACAGCTCGAATCGGACGATCGGTTCCGTTACCCCGATGGCTGCCAGCTCCAGGCGGAAGGCTTCCGCACCCAGGTCGAGGTGCCACTCGTCATTGCGCCCCGCATCGATCCAGATCCCGCGCAGGGCGCGCAGGGCATCGGCGTGGCCGGCCACCATCCGAACCGGGTCGTGGGCCAGCCACCGTTCCCAGATCTCGGGGATCAGGCGCCCTGTGGCAGGGTCGAATGGCAGGCGGACGGTAGCGTCCGCATCTGTGGAGTAGCACGCGGCCATGCACCAATCGTTGAGGAGGACCAGGTCGCCCGGATGGACCACGCCGGGGCGGGCGCGGAAATCGGCCCAGAAGCGGTCGTACGAGCCGTCATATCGGTCGCGCAACGCACGCGCCGCCTCGCGGAATTCGGGCAGGTAGCAGACCTCGAACAACGCATCGCCCGCGTGGGTGGCCAGCGCACCGAATCGGTCCGGGCGAAGCATGGGCAGGACCATGGCCCCGTAGCCGCCCGATGATTTGCCGGTGATCGCCCGGTGCGCGGGATCGGGGAGTGTCCGGTAGGTGGCATCCACCCAGGCGATGACCTCGTCGCACAGGTACGTCAGGTAGCGGCCGGTCCCCGGAGAGTCGAGGTATTGACTCCCGCCCAAGCTGGTCCAGCAGTCCACGTACACGACGAGCGCCGGGGCCCGGTCGGGCGTGGCAAACAGCTCGTCCAGCAGTTCGGGGACGCTGCGGCGGAACGCCTTGCGGGCCCGCCACATGTCAACCTGGCCGGTCAGGCCCTGGATCAGGTAGATGCTCGGGTAGAGCTTGGTCGGGTCGTCCTCGTAGCCAGGCGGCGTGTACACCCAGACCGGGCGGAGATGTGGATCGCCCAGCGGGTTGCCGGTCAGCGCCTCTGAGTCGATCGCGTGCTCGTGGAGCTGCCCCTTCCAGTCGTGCTCCCACGGCGGCCCCAACCCCGGGCTTGGTCGCGACGCGCCGTCCACGCTCCCAGCCTACCGCGGACTGATGCGTCAGGGCCTCTGCTCCCGACGGATGTACTTCATACGTACATATCGGCCATGTTTTCTCTCACGGGCTCCGAAACATGGCCGTTCGGTACGCCGCGTGAACAAATCGGCCAGGAAAGACGGCCAAACCGGGTTCTGCGGCCTTCCGCCACCGCTGAATCGGCCGATACGTACACCCGGTGTACATCCGGCGCGAGCTGAGAGCCGCGAGCTACATGCTGGGAAGCGGCTACATGCTGGGAAGCGGCTACATGCTCGGGGCGTAATTGGGGTCGAGGTAATGGTCGGGGTCGTCGCGGAAGTCGAGCAGGCAACCGCGCCCGCAGAAGTAGTACGTGACGCCCGCGTGCTCGGCCACCAGGCCCTTGGCCTCGGCCTGGGCTGGCTCCACGGACATCCCGCATACGGGGTCGTGAGGCAGGGTACCCATCGTGGTTTCCATCGGTCAGTCCTCCGAGTCGATCAGCCGGAATCCTCGCAGCCGCAGTGAGTTGGTCACCACGCTCACGCTGGACAGGGCCATCGCACCCGCCGCCAGGGCGGGGTTCAGGGTCCAGCCTGTGAACGGGTACAGGATGCCGGCTGCGACCGGAATGAGCAGCACGTTGTAGCCGAACGCCCAGACCAGGTTCTGGCGAATGATCCGCATCGTCGCCCGCGCCAGACCGATGCTGGCCGGCACCGCCCGCAGGTCGTCGCCGACCAGGGTCACGTCGCTGGCCTCGACCGCCACGTCGGCGCCGGTGCCGATGGCGACCCCGAGGTCGGCCTGGGCCAGCGCCGGCGCGTCGTTGATGCCGTCGCCGACCATCGCCACCCGACGCCCGGTCGCCTGGAGCGTCGCGATCCTGGCCGCTTTCTCGCCCGGCTGGACCTCGGCCACGATCCGATCCGGGTCGATCCCCACCGCGGCGCCAATCGCGCGCGCCGCGGGCGCACGATCACCGGTCAACAGCCACGGCTCCAGGCCACCCGCACGCAGCTGTGCCACCGCGGCCGGGGCCTCGGACTTGATGCGGTCGGCAACGGTCAACAGACCGCGGAGCTCCCCGTCCACGGCGACCCAGACCGCGGTCTGGCCGCGTGCCGCGGCGGCGCGTTCCGCGTCGGCGACTGGCGACGGCGGCGAGCCGGCGACCCCCGCGTCGGAGAGCAACCGCGTGCTGCCGACGAGGACCCGCCGCCCGCTCACGGTGGCGCGCACCCCACCTCCCGGTACGGCGGCGAACTCGGTCACGGTGGGGGAGTCCGCCACTACGCCTTCCTCTCCCGCACGGCGGACGATGGCCGACGCCAGGGGATGCTCGCTTCCTCGTTCCGCGGCCGCCGCCACGAGCAGCAGCTCCCGAGCATCGGTACCGACTGGGTACACACCGGTCACCTCCGGTCGCCCCCGGGTGAGGGTCCCCGTCTTGTCGAAGACGACCGCCGAGATGCCCGCCGACCGCTCCAGCGCGGCCCCGTCGCGGACCAGGATGCCGGCCTCGGCCCCCTTGCCGGCGCTTACCATCAGGGCAGTCGGGGTGGCCAGGCCCATCGCGCACGGGCAGGCGATGATCAAGACTCCGATCGCGCTGGACAGCGCCAGCGGCAGACGCGGCTCGGGGCCGAGCGCCATCCAGGCCACGAACGTCAGGACGGCGACGAGCGCCACGGCCGGGACGAACCAGGCCACGACCTGATCGACGAGGCGCTGGATCGGCGCCTTCGATCCCTGCGCCTGCTCCACCAGGCGCGCGATCTGGGCCAGGGTCGTGTCAGCCCCCACCCGGTCGGCGCGCAGGACGAAGCTGCCGTGCGCGTTTAGCGTCGCCCCGGTCACACGGTCCCCCGGCCCCTTTTCGACGGGCAGCGACTCCCCGGTCAGCATCGACTCGTCCACCGCGCTGGCTCCCTCGACCAGCACGCCGTCGACGGGGATCCGCTCACCCGGACGGACGCGCACCAGATCCCCGACCCGTACTTCGGCCAGACGCACCTCGGTCTCGGCGCCATCGCGGATGACCCGCGCCGTATCCGGTCGGCGGCGCAGCAGGGCCCGCACCGCACCCGCCGCCTGGCCCTTGGCCCGGGCCTCGAGCCATCGGCCGATGAGCACGAAGCCGATGATGATGGCCGCGGTCTCGTAGAACGTGTCGAGCGGCAGGCCGGCCGCCAGCACCGCCGCCGGGAAAAGGGTGATCACCACCGAGTAGGCGTACGCCGCCCCGGTGCCCATGACGACCAGGGTGTCCATGGTCAGCTCCCCGTGGGGCAGGCCGCGGAGCGCACGGGCCAGGAAGCGCCGGCCCAGGACGAGCTGGACGAAGGTGGCCGGCACCAGCAGGAACAGGTTGAGCCGATCCATGGGCAGCGGCGCTCCGCCTGGCCACAGGGTCACCGCCATCATGGCCAGACCGATGATGGTGGCTGCCACCCCGTCACGCAGCAGCCCGCGGCGCTCCGCGGCGCGGGCCATCTCCGCCGCGTCGAGCTCCGTCTCGGGGATCGCCGTGCCTGCCGTCGGCGTGGACTGGGGCCGGACGTCGTAGCCGGCCGCCTCGATTGCCCCGATGATCCCGGCCCGATCGATGCGGGCCGGGTTATACCGTACCGTGGCCTCCTCGCTGGCCAGGTTGACGGTGGCCGAGGTGACGCCGTCCGCCCGGTTGAGGAACCGCTCGATGCGGTTCACGCAGCTGGCGCACGTCATCCCCTCCACCGGGAGGCTGAGCTC
>DASWJA010000090.1:0-18560 GCA_036397375.1 Candidatus Limnocylindria bacterium | reverse complement strand
GAGAAGATCAGGGCCAGCATCACGATCAGCATGCCGGCCAGGGCCAGCACCAGGCCGATGAGCCATGGCACGGCCTGCTCGGCGGTCGTGGGCCGGCGGCGGTTGCCATCGAGCTTGAGGTCCCAGGGGGGCTCGGCCCCGACGTCCTGCCCCGGCCCGATCCCGCTCACCGCCGCGCCACGCGGGTTGCGAGGCTCACCATCGCATCATATCGGAGCCCCACGACCCCGATCCCGAGCACGACCAGCCCGGTGCCCAGCAGGAGACGCAGATCGAGTACCTCGTTCAGCGCGATCACCCCGATGCTGACGCCCACCACCGGGAACAGGTAGGTCACCATGGTCGAGACCGTTGCGGCCATGTTGGCCAACAGGTAGAAGTACAGCAAGTAGGCGACGAACGATCCCAGCAGCCCCAGCCACAGCAGGGCGACGATGGTCCCCGGCTGGGTCGGCAGCGCCAGGTTTCCATCCACCGCCAAGGCGAGAATCCAGACGTACAGGGCCGCGAACACCAGCGTCCCGGCGGCAACGACATACCGGTCCGTGCTCTGGATCCGGCGCTTTCCATAGCTGGCGCCGATGGCGTAGCTGAGCGAGGCCGCGGCGACCGCCACCGCCCCGCCGATGGCCGCCGAGCCGGGGTGGAACGCGAACTCGCGGCTGGCCAGGACGGCCGCCCCGGCGAAGCCGCTCAGGATCCCGATCACGCGCAGCAGCGACCACGTCTCAGTCCGCAGGACCAGTCCGGCCACGAGCAGCGAGAAGATCGGCACCAGCGAGTTCAGGACCGCCGCGGTGCCCGAGTCAATGTACTGCTCGCCCCAGCTGATGAGGAAGATCGGCAGCCCGGCGTTCACGGCCCCCATGACGGCCAGGTGGCCAACCTGCCCCCGGGTGGGGCGCGGGGGGCGCGAGAAGACCAGAAAGAGGAGCATCGCCAGCGCGCCCAGGGTCATCCGCTCCGCGACCAGGGTGGCCGGTGGAAGCTCGGCCACGGCGACCTTGATCCACGCGAACGAGGAACCCCAGATCAGGCCCAGTAAGATGAAGGCCGCCGGCAAGAGCCAGCGGCCTTCGGACGCGCGGGTCAGCACGCGCGGCAGCCTATCAGAGCGGTGAACGGATGACGATTCGGGTGGCGGCCTGTCAGATCGACCCCCAGCTGGGCGAGGTCGACCGCAACCTCGAGCACATCGAGCGTGCCGTGGCGGAAGCCGCGGCCGCCGGTGCCCAACTCGTCGTCCTGCCCGAGGCCGCCGTCACGGGATACGTGTTCGAGAACCTCGACGAAGCCCTGACCGTGGCCCAGCGGGCGGTCGCCGTGGCCGAGCAGCGGCTCGCGGACGCCGCGCGAGGGGCCGGGGTGGCGCTCATCGTGGGCACCCTGGAGGCCGAGGCGCGCGAGGTCTTCAACACCGCGCTCATCTTCACCGGTGACGGCCGGCGCTTCCGTTACCGGAAGATGCATCTCCCCTACCTCGGAGTCGACCGCTTCGCCACCCCTGGACCGGATCCGCCCGAGGTCTACGACCTGGGCGGGATGCGGGTCGGGGTCCTGATCTGCTACGACCTCCGCTTCCCAGAGGCGGCCCGGATCTGCGCCCTGGAGGGTGCCGACCTGGTGGCGCTGCCCACCAACTGGCCGGTCGGGGTCCAGTTCCACCCGGGAATCTTCGCCCCGGCCCGCGCGGCAGAGAACCACGTCTACCTGCTCGCCTGCGACCGGGTGGGCGAGGAGCGCGGCACCACGTTCATTGGGCGTTCCATCCTGCTCGACTGCAACGGGAAGGAACTGGCGGTGGCCAGCGACACCGAGGAAGCGATCTTGTTCGGCGACGTCGACCCCGACCTGGCGCGCCAGACCCACCACCGCCGCATCCCGGGCGAGCACGAGTGGGACACGATCAGCGATCGGCGCCCCGGCCTCTATGGGCGCCTCCTCAAGCCGGCGCGCGACCGACTTCACCCGCCCAGCGCGGACCTGTACTCCGGGGACACCGACTAGGCGTGAACCGGGAGTGGTGGCAGCGGGGAGTGGTCTACCAGCTGTACCTGCGCAGTTTCGCCGACAGCGATGGGGACGGCGTCGGCGACCTGCCTGGTGTGATTGCTCACCTGAACCATCTCAATGACGGCACGCCCGCCTCATTGGGCGTGGACGCCATCCTCCTCTCGCCGATGTACCCCTCGCCGGGCTTTGACGTCGGCTACGACGTCTCGGACTACCGGGCCATCGACCCCGCTTTCGGCACGATGGACGACTTCACAAGCCTGCTGGATGCAGCGCACCGTCGGGGCACCGCGGTGATCGTGGACCTGGTCATGAACCACACCAGCCATCTCCACCCATGGTTCGTCGCCTCGCGCGAAAGCCGGACCGGGCCCTACGCCGACTGGTACCTGTGGCGCGATCCAATACGACGCGGCTGGCGCGGGCGGCGCCGCCCCCCAAACAACTGGGTCTCGTTCTTCGGGGGACGAGCATGGACGTGGGATCCGGGCAGGGGCCAGTTTTACCTGCATACCTTCCTGCCCCAGCAGCCGGACCTGAACTGGCGCAGCCCCGACGTACGGGCGGCCATGCTGGACATGATCAGCTTCTGGCTGAAGCTCGGCGTTGACGGGTTCCGACTCGACGTGTTCAACGTCTTCTTCAAGGACCGCGACCTGACGTCCAATCCGCGGCGCTGGAGGGGCGGGATACGGAGATGGGATCGACAGCGACACCTGCACAACCAGGACCAGCCGGAGCTGAACGAATTCCTGATGGAGTTTCGGTCCCTGCTCGATGCCGCTCCCGGTCGGATGAGCGTGGGCGAGCTCTTCTTCGGCGATCCGGCGGGTGCCGCGCGCTACGCGGCGCCAGGGCATCTGGTCTTCGACTTCCGGCTCTGTGAACCGGCGTGGCAGGCTGGGGCGCTGGCGGCGGCCATCGACGAGCGCGAAGCGGCTTTCGGCCCGGATCGATGGCCCACGGTGGTGCTCTCCAACCACGATCAGCCCAGGCACGCCAGCCGGTTCTCGCGCGGACCGGAGCGCGACGCGGTGGCGAAGGCCGCGGCTGTGCTGTTGCTGACCCTGCGCGGGACGCCGTTCCTGTACTACGGCGAGGAGATCGGCCTCGGAAACGTGCTCGTGCCGCGCCACGAGATCGTCGACCCGCCGGCTCGCCGCTACTGGCCACTCCCCGTCTGGCAGAACCGCGACGCATCCCGCGCGCCGCTGCCGTGGACCGCTGAGCGGCCCGCCCGAACCTGGATGCGGAGGACGCCCGACGCGGCCACCCGGAACGTGGAGCGTCAGGCCGCGAATCCCGACTCGGTGCTCGCGTGCTATCGGCGGCTCATCTGGCTTCGGAAATCGTCGCCGGCGCTGCAGATCGGCGACTTTGCGTGGGAGGTGCGGGCCCGGTCCGGCGTCCTGGCCTACTGGCGTCGGGCCCCTGACGAGCACGCGCTGGTGGTCATCAACACGCGGGCCACGCCGGCCTCAGTCACCCTGCCGGATCGCGCCAGCTGGGAGGTCCTGGTCACCACGTCCCTCGCCGGCGCCGGGGCGATCGGGCCAGGAGCGCTGCGGTTGCGCCCCTACGAAGCGCTCATCCTGCGCCGGCTTAGCCCTTGACGGAGCCGCTCAGCATTCCGCGCACGAAATAACGCTGCAGCGAGAAGAAGACGATGAGCGGCAGAACCATGCTGACGAAGGCGGCCGCAGTCAGCAAGTGCCAGTTCTGCCCCAGAGTTCCCACCATGTTGGCGATGGTCACGGTCAGGGGCGCCACCCTCGGGAAGCCGCCGACCAGGATGAGCGCCACCAGCAGGTCGTTCCAGACCCACATGAACTGGAAGATCACCAGCGACGCGATGGCCGGTATCGAAAGGGGGAGGACCAGGCGGAAGAAGGCGGTGGTCGGCGATGCCCCATCCAGGTAGGCGGACTCGAACATCTCGCGCGGCAGCGCGCCGAAGAAGTTCCGCAGCAGGAAGATCGCGAACGGAAGCCCAAACCCGGTGTGCGCCAGCCATACGGCAGGGAAGGTGCCCGTCAGCCCGGCCGCGGTCGTGATCTGGAGGACCGGGATGAGCGCGGACTGGAGCGGCACCACCAGCAACGCGACGACCAGCACGAAGAGCGCGTTCCGACCGGGGAAGTTCATCCAGGCAAACGCGTATGCCGCGAAGGCCGCGACCATGACCGGTATCACCGTCGCCGGGATGGCGATGAACAGGCTGTTCAAGAATGACTGGCCGAGGTTGTTCCTGGTCAGCACGGCGGCGTAGTTGTCGAGGGTGAAGTTGAACGGGAGCTGGAAGACCGTCCACCAGCCGGTGGCGTTGACGTCGGTGGGCGGCCGGAACGAGCTGACCAACAGCGCCACGGTGGGCACCAGCCAGATCAGGCTGACGACCACCAGTACGAGATGGAGCGGAAGGCGCGAGTACCATCGCCGCGGCCGGCCGGCCACCTCGGCGCGGGTGGCTGAGGCGGCCACCACGCTCATCGGGTCTCCTCCTGGGCCCGGAAGCGACGGATGTTGAACAGCATGACCGGGATGATCGTAAGCAGGAGGATCACCGCCACTGCCGATGCCGCACCCGCGTCGCGGTTGGTGAACCGTTCTTCATAGAACAGGGTGCCGATGACATCGGTATCGAACTGTCCGCCGGTCATCACCCAAACGATGTCGAAGGTCTTGAGGGCCACGATGACGATGGTGGTCCCGACCACAGCGATGGTCGGCGCCAGCAGCGGCACGATGATTCGGAAGAAGACCTGGAATTCGTTCGCCCCATCCATCCGGGCGGCTTCCAGCAGCTCGGTGCTGATGCCCTTCAACCCGGCCGATAGGATGACCATCGCAAAGCCGACCCACATCCAGATCCCCACGATGATCAGCATGAACGTGTTGCGCGGCCACTCGAAGAGCCAGGCCTGGGGTTCTCCGCCCAGGGCGCCGACCGCCGCGTTGACGGTCCCGACCTCGGGGTTGAAGTCATACATGAAGTTCCAGATCACGCCCGCCGCCACGAAGCTGATGGCCATCGGGATGAAGATCAGGGCCTTGACCCCTGTCTCGTACCGGACGCGATCGGTGAGGACGGCAACGATGAGTCCAAAGGCCACGGTTATGGTCGTGTAGAAGACAAGCCACATGACGGAGTTGGCGATGGTCTGCCAGAAGAGCTGCTGCCCAAACAGGTCCACGTAGTTCTCATATCCGACGAACTCCTCGGAGCGCCGATCCATCAGGCTCAGCACGACCGTGTAGACCGTTGGGTAGACGAGGAAGATGCCGAGGAACGCGAATGCGGGCAGCAGCCACAACCATGGCCGAAGCCGCGGCCGTCCCCGTTCCGGGAGGAATCGGAGTACCCATTCGGTGGCGAGCGCGTAGAGGACCGTGATCGCCGGCACGCCGACAACGACGACGACCGCCAGGACGCCCGTCCCCAGATCCATCGGCCGCGCCTCCTCAGGGAGCGTTATGAGCTGGATTCAGGGATGACGGTCAGGCCGGCGCCCAGCGCCGACCCGACCGTATGTCGTCAGTTTCCGTACGCCTCGGCCTGGACGGCATCCAGGTCACTCAGGACCTGGTCCAGGTTGGCGGGATTCTGGATGTAGTCGAGGATGGCGCCGAAGAACGCGCGACCCATCTGGGCCGGCATCTTGTCGCCGGCGTCGAAGCGAACGACCTCCGCGCTGGTCAGGATGTCGGCGATTCGCCGAGAGGTGTCATCCGGGTAGGCGTCCAGCGCAACCGCCCCGTTTCCCGAGATCGCACCCCCCCGCTCGACCCAGATCTGCTGGGCATCGGCGGTGACCAGGTACTGCATCAGCGACCGGGCCTGCGGCGTGTCTCTGAACATGCCGAACAGGTCACCGGACTGCGTCACGCCGGTGTACGACTCGCCCGGCATGCCGAAGAAGTCGTAGGTGTCACCCGCGACCGCCACGTCCGGGAAGTTCGTTTCGAAGAAGCCGCTCATGAAGCTGGCCTGATGGTGCAGGTAGCACCCGGCCGGGTCCGCGAAGAGGCAGTCCCCACCGTTCCCGAAGAAGACGCTCAAGACATTGTTCGGACCACCAGCCACGTAGTCGGCGTCGGCAGCCCAGGCGCCGAATGCCTCGAAGGCGGCCCTGATCTCCGGGGAGCTCCAGGCGAGCTCGCCCTGCCACCACTGGTCATAGATGTCCGGCCCGGACTGGCGCAGGACGAAGTCCTCGATCCAGTCGGTCCCGGGCCAGCCGCTGTCCGCCCCCGACTCCAGGCCGACGCCCCATGGGGTGGCGCCGTCGCTCCTGATCTGCTCGACGAGGTCGGTGAAGCCGTCCCAGTCGGTCGGGACTTCGTACCCGGCATCGGCGAACGCCTGTGGGTTGTACCAGATCAACCCCTTGACGGCGATCTTGATGAAGATCCCGACCAGGGTCCCGTCGACCGTGCCGTCGGCGATGTAGCCTTCGTTGTAGTCCGCCAGCATGGCGTCGACGTCGATCACGTCACCCAGGTCGATGAGGTCCCCGTTGCGGGCGAACTCGGCCATGGCGCCGGGGTTTGGAAGGCCCGCCACGTCGGGCGGGTCGCCGCCCTCGACGCGGGTGGTCAGGATGGTCGAGAGGTCGCGGTTGCCTTCGTACTCGACCTCGACCCCGTTGGCATCGACCCAGGGCTGGATCATGGCCAGGAACGACTCCTGCTCAGCATCTGTCCACGTGGCGAGGATGCTGATCGAACCCCCCAGCGGCTCTGCACCTTCCGAAGGGCCTCCCGGCGCCGCCGGCGACTGGCTGGCGCTCGGCTGGCAGGCTGCGGCGAGCAATGACAGCACCGCTATCCCGGCCAGGAATCTGTTTCTTGGCATGAATCTCCCTCTTCCGTGTGTGGTGATCGGGCGTCCGGGGCGGGGCCCCGTCCTGAAGGCTGCTCCCGCAGTACCTCCTTTCTCTCACCCGTACTCCCGTGTCGGGTCAACGATACCGGCCGGGAGCGCGTCGGGATCTCGTCCGTGACACGCCAGGGTGGGCGTTCGAGTCTACACCCGCGCGACCCCCGCGCGCCTAGCGAAGGAGGGCGAGCTCGGTGGCAGGGTCGAACAGGTGGAGCTTGTCGAGTCCGAGCTGGAACTCGACCCGGTCACCCGGCTTCAGCCGATGGTCGGAGCTGACCAGGGCCAGCAGCTCCCCACCGGCCGCCTGGGCGTGAATCAGCTCCTCGTCGCCGAGGAACTCGACCACGTCCACGCTGGCGGGAATACGTACCGCCGGCCCGGTGACCCCGTTTCCAAGCTCCAGGTGCTCCGGCCGGAAGCCGACGGTCATCTCGGACCCCGTTTGCCGGTTGGAGACGATCTCGGCCGCTTTACCGGCCAGCTCCAGCCGAACTTCGGCGACATTCAGGTCGGAGCCATCGGTCCGAGCCTTCATGAAGTTCATGGCCGGTGACCCGATGAACCCGGCCACGAACAGGTTGGCTGGGTGGTCGTAGAGCTCCTTCGGCGTGCCGACCTGCTGCAGGACGCCGTCGCGCATGACCGCGATCCGGTCACCCATGGTCATGGCCTCGACCTGGTCGTGGGTGACGTAGACCACCGTCGTCTTGAGCCGCTGGTGGAGGCGCAGGATCTCGGCTCGGGTCTGGACCCGGAGCTTGGCGTCCAGGTTGGACAGCGGCTCATCCATCAGGAAAACCTGCGGCTCGCGCACGATCGCCCGACCCAGGGCCACTCGCTGCCGCTGGCCGCCCGAGAGCGCCTTGGGCTTGCGGTCGAGCAATCGCTCCATGTCCAGGATGGCGGCCGCCTCGCGGACGCGTCGGTCGATCTCGGCTTTCGGAACCTTTCGCAGCTTCAGGCCAAAGGCCAGGTTGTCATAGACCGACATGTGCGGGTACAGCGCGTAGCTCTGGAACACCATGGCGATGTCACGGTCCTTTGGCGCGACATCATTGACGATCCGCTCGCCAATCAGCAGGCGCCCATCACTGATCGTCTCGAGCCCGGCGATGCATCGCAACGCGGTCGTCTTCCCGCATCCCGACGGGCCGACCAGGACCAGGAACTCTCCGTCGTTGACCTCGAGGTTGAAATCCTGAACGGCCACCGTCTCGCCGGCGAACCGCTTGGTCATGTGGTCGAATGTGACGGTCGCCACTGGGGGTACCTCGCTATCCCTTGAGAGCGCCAGCCATCAGGCCGCGCAGGAAGTATCGGCCAAGGAGAATGTAGACCACCAGCGTGGGCAGTGCGGCCAGAAGTGCGCCCGCCATCTGGACATTCCACTCCACGATCTGGGTGCCGGCCATGTTGTTGAGGGCTACCGTCACCGGCCAGGTCTGGGGGCGGGTGAGGACCAGGGCGAACAGGAATTCGTTCCAGACCTGGGTGAACTGCCAGATCAGCACCACCGCGAACCCGGGGATCGACAGGGGCAGGATGAGGTGACGGTAGATGCCGAAGAATCCCGCCCCGTCCACGCGCCCGGATTCGACGATCTCCGTTGGGACCGTGGCGTAGTAGTTGCGGAAGATGAGGGTCGTGATCGGGATCCCGTAGATGACGTGGACCAGGATCAATCCGAGGAGGCTCCCCGATAGACCAATCGACTGGACGAAGAGGACGAGGGGGATGAGGACGCTCTGGTACGGGATGAACATGCCGACCAGGAAGAGCGTGAAGACCAGGTCGGAGCCAGGGAACTTGAACTTGGACAGGATGTAGCCGTTCATGGAGCCGATCACAGCCGAGATGGCGGCCGCGGGGACGGCCAGCAGGATCGAGTTCAGCAGGTTCGGCGCCAGCCGCTCGAACGCCGCCGCGAAATTGTCGAGGTTGATCCCCGAAGGCAGCTCCCACATGCGGGCCAGGCTGACCTCGTCGAACGATTTCAGCCCCGTGATCAACATCACCCAGATGGGCAGCAGGAAGAACGCGGCGCAAGCCAGCAAGAGCCCGAACCGGAGCCCGCGGCCGAGGCTCCGAGCCCAAGCCCGGCGACCGGCCCCACGGGGCGCGGCGATGGTGACCGGGACGCTGGTCATACTTCCGCCTCGCGACGGAGGCTCCAGGCCAGGTACGGGACCACCAGCACCGCGACCATGATCAGCAGCACGATGGCGATGGCCGCTCCGCGGGCGTAGTTGTTCGCGTCGAAGGTGGTCGTCCACATGTAGATCGAGGGGACGTCGAGTCGAATGTCCTTGCCGCTCATGGCCACGATGAGGTCAAAGACCTTCAGTGACAGGTGGCCCAGGATGATCAATGCGCTCAGCAGGACCGGCCGCAGGAGCGGCAGGATCACGCCTCGATAGACCTGCAGCTCGCTCGCCCCGTCGACCCGGGCCGCCTCTTTCAGCTCCTCCGGAATGGCTCGCAACCCGGCCAGGAAGAGCGCCATCGTGAACCCGGCCATCTGCCACACGGCGGGCAGGGCGACGAAGGCGATCCCCCACGGCTGGTCGCTGGTGTGCCAGGCCAGCGGGTCAATGCCGAAGGTGCCGAGCAGCAGGTTCAGCCCGCTGAGGCGCTCCCCGGTGGAGGGGTTCATCAGCCAGCGCCACGCCACCCCGGTGACGACCAGCGAGATCGCCAGCGGAAAGAGGAACAGGCTGCGGAAGAAGCTGTCGCCGCGGAACTGGCGATCGAGCAGGATCGCCAACAGGAGCCCGGCCGTCACCGCTCCGACCACGAAGAAGCTGGTGAACACGAGCGTATTGATGAGGTCGATGTGGAAGCGCCGATCGGCGAACAGGTCGACGAAGTTCGCCAGGCCGGCCCATGTGTAGTCGGGAAGCAGGCCCCGCCACTCGCTCAGCGAGACGCGGGCGGTCCAGCCGATGAATCCGTAGACGAAGATCGCGACGGCCAGCATGGACGGCGCGAGCATGCCCACCGCCACCCATCGCCCCTGGAACGCGCGGCGCAGCTGCATGGTTGCGGGAACGAGACGCGGCCCGGCGTGCGAAGCGCGCGCCGGGCCGCGGATGTCCTAGGTTACGAGCAGGGGCCTGTCTCGGCGCAGGCCGCCACCAGGGCCTCCTGGAAGGCCCCCACGTCACCGTCGGCCAGGAACAGGCCGAGCGCACTGTCGATCTCCGCCTTCCAGGCGTCGTTGGCCACCACGCCGTGGGTCAGGCTGCCGATCACGGTGTCTGTGGCCCAGTCGTCCATTGCCGACGTGAGATACGCGTCGTACAGCGATCGATCCCCGTCCGAACGGGCAGGGATGGAGCCCTTGATCGGGTTGAACGCATCCTGGCCAGCTTGCGAGCCGGCAACCCGGAGCCAGGCCAGCGCGCCCTCCCGGTTCTTGGCGTCGACCGGCAGCACAAAGCTGTCGGACAGGAACTGGAAGAGCCCATCGGTGTCGGGGGCCGGCGCCCAGCCAAAGTCGGTCTCCGGCTCGAGCCCCTGGGCCTTGAAGAAGCCCTCCGCCCAGTCGCCCATGATGGTGAAAGCGGCGGTGCCATCGACCACCAACTGCGCGGCCTGGTCCCATTCGAGGGTGGACGCGTCCGCGTTGGCGAAGTGGAGGACCTCGTGATAGGTCTCCAGAGCGGCGGTCACGTCAGCGCTGCTCCAGTCGCCACTGCCGTCCCACAGCGCGCTGTAGGCGTCCGCCCCCAGCGACCCCAGCAGGACCGTCTCCAGCAGATGCATGTGCGTCCATTGGAACCCAATCGCCAGCGGCGTCACGCCGGCGTCCTCAAGGGTCGCCGCCGTGGCCAGGAACTCGTCCCAGGTGGTGGGCGCCTCGACGCCCCATTCCTGGAGGTTGGACGGGATGTACCACATGACGTTGGCGCGGTGAATGTTGACCGGCACGGAGTAGATGTTGTCTCCCTCGGAGATGAGCGGAATCAACGTCTCGGGCATGACGTCCAGCCAGCCCTCTTCCTGGTACAGGAAGTTGAGCGGCTCGATCTGGTCCGCCGCGACGTACGTCCCGATCAGCTCCTGGCCGGCGTGACCCTGCCACGACGATGGCGGATCGCTCGCCTGCAGGCGCGTGGCCAGCTGGGCCCGCGCATCGGTCCCGGCTCCGCCGGCGACCGCCGAATTGACGAAGGTGAGGTCCGGGTACTCCTCGTTGAAGACCTCGACCATGGCGGCCAGGCCGTCGGCTTCACCGCCGGCCGTCCACCAACTGAACACTTCGACCTCGCCGGCGGCGGCCTGCTGGCAGGCGCTGAGCACCAGGGCTGAGGTCGCAACGCCAACCAACAAGCGTCGCCACACAGGTGAACCCTCCTGATCTCGAGTGGGATTGGACGACGATTATCGTCCGCCCGGATGCGTCTGGCTACCCAGTCCGACGAGTCCTAGTCGGAGATGGCCCACATGATGAAGCCGGTTACGAAGAAGCCGCTGAGGAGCCCCACGAAGGCGGCCGCACCGAAGGGCCCCTCCCCTTCCACCGTCGGAAACACGGTGTTGATGACGGCCAGGCCGACGACCATGTAGCCCAGCCACAGCGCGCTGGACACCACCGCCAGGATCACCTTGCGGGAGCGCGTCCAGAAGGGGGTTCGGGTCATGCGTGGCGCATCCTACTCGTCCTCGCCAGTGCCCGACTGTTCGCGGATTGTGGCCACGATCCCCGCGTCAGCCAGGGTCGTCACGTCCCCCAGCACCCGCTGCTCGGCGATGTCGCGCAGCAGCCGTCGCATGATCTTGCCCGAGCGGGTCTTCGGCAGGTCCGGGGTGAACAGCAGCTGTTTGGGTCGCGCCAGCTTGCCGATGACGGTGGCCACGTGCTCCCGCAGCTCCTCGCCCAGCTCGTCTGAGGGCTCCGATCCGGCGCGCAGGATGACGTAGCTGAAGATGGCCTGACCGGTAATCGGGTCCGAGCGACCCACCACCGCGGCCTCGGCCACGGACGGGTGGGAGACGAGGGCCGATTCCACCTCGGTGGTGCTGATCCGATGGCCGCTCACGTTCATGACGTCGTCTACCCGGCCCAGCAGCCAGTAGTAGCCCTCGCCGTCGCGCTTGCATCCGTCGCCGGCGAAGTAGCGGCCCGGATAGCGGGTCCAGTACGTCTCGCGATAGCGCTCCGGGTCGCCGTAGATGCCGCGCAGCATCGCCGGCCACGGGCGATCCAGGACCAGGTAGCCGCCACCGCCCAGGGGCACGGAATTCCCCGCCTCATCCACCACGTCGGCCTTGACGCCCGGGAAGGGGAAGGTGGCGCTGCCCGGCTTGAGGGTCGTGATCCCCGGCAGCGGGGTGATGAGGATCATCCCGGTCTCGGTCTGCCACCAGGTGTCGACCACCGGGCAGCGGCCGCCCCCGATGTGTTGCCAGTACCAGGCCCAGGCCTCGGGGTTGATCGGCTCGCCCACGCTGCCCAGCAGGCGGAGGTTGGACAGGTCGTTGTGCTCGAAGGCGGCGGCGCCGTACTTCATCAGGGCTCGGATCGCGGTGGGCGCGGTGTACAGGACGGTGACCTCGTAGCGGGCCGCGATCTGGGCCCATCGGTCCTTGTCCGGGAAGTCGATGGCACCCTCGTAGATGACGCCGGTCGTGGCGTTGGCCAGGGGTCCGTACACGATGTACGAATGGCCGGTCACCCAGCCGATGTCGGCCATGCACCAGTACACGTCGTTGGGCTGGATGTCGAAGATGTACCGATGGGTGGTCGCACATCCGACCAGGTAGCCAGCGGTGGTGTGCATGATCCCCTTGGGCTTGGCGGTGGTGCCGCTGGTGTACAGCAGGTACAGCAGGTCCTCGGACTCCATGACCTCCGGCTGGGCGGTATGCGGCTGGCGGGCGACCAGCTCGTGGTACCAGTGGTCGCGTCCCTCGATCCATCCCACGTCCTGCCCGGTCCGACGGACCACGATGCAATGCTGGACCGATGGCGAGCGGCCCATGGCGTCGTCGGCGTTGTCCTTGAGCGGGACGGTCGCGCCCTTGCGGTAGCCGCCGTCGGCGGTGATGACGGTCGTGCACTGGGCATCGTCCAGTCTCCCGGCCAGGGCATCGGCCGAGAAGCCGCCGAATACCACGCTGTGCGGGGCGCCGATGCGGGCGCAGGCCAGCATGGCCACCGGCAGCTCGGGGATCATCGGCATGTAGATCGCCACCCGATCGCCTTTGCCCACCCCCAGCTCGCGCAGGGCGTTGGCCAGCTGGCAGGTCTCGGTCAACAGCTCGGCGTAGGTGATCGTCCGCCGGTCGCCCGGCTCGCCCTCCCAGAAGTAGGCGACCTTGTTGCCCAGGCCGTTGGCCACGTGGCGGTCCAGGCAGTTGGCGCTGATGTTCAGCTTGCCCCCCACGAACCACTGGGCGAACGGCGGGTCCCACTGGAGAACCTTGGTCCAGGGCTCCATCCAGTCGATCTGGCGCGATTCCTCGGCCCAGAACGCCTCGAATCCCTTGTCGGTGGCGGTGCGGGCGTAGATGTCCGGATCGTTGGCGATGGCACGCGCCACGAAGGCCGGTGGGGGCGGGAAGGTCCGGTCCTCGACGAGGAGGTTCTCGATGGTCGCGGCGTCGGCCGGGGGCTGGGTCGTGGCCATGTCCGCCGATTCTAGCCGTCCCCCGCGGCTCCGAGGCCCGCGGGGAGCGGGTATGGTCGCGCGGATGCCAAGGCCCGAGGGCTGGTGGATGGTGCCGGTTCACCCGGTGCTCCTGGCCCTCCTGTTCCCGCTCTTCCTGCTGGCCGCCAACGCGGACCAATGGGTCGACCTGTCGGTGGCGTGGGTGCCGATCGGGGCCTGCGTCGCGGCTGGGATCGTCCTGTTCGGGAGTTGCGCGCTCCTGTTCCGCGGCTGGCGGCGGGGCGGCCTGGTGGCCAGCCTGCTGCTGGTTCTGTTCTTCTCGTTCGGGCACGTCCGGATCGCGTTGGCGGGCACGGGCGTGAGCGACGGGGTGCTGGCGGTGGCGTGGATCGGGCTCGCGCTGCTCGGCCTGACGACGATTGGCCGCGGCGCCCGATGGATCCCGCAGGCTACCAAGCTCGCGAACGCGGTCGGGCTCCTGCTGGTGATCTACAACCTGGTGGGAGTCGGCGCGTTTGTGATCGGTCAGGCCGGGAACACGATCGGTCAAGCGCCGGCGGAGGTGCCAGTCGGAGTGGCGAGCCGAAAGCCGGACATCTACTACCTCGTCTTCGATCGGTACGCGAATGAGCAGACGCTGCGCGAGCTGTATGACTTCGACAACCGCGCCTTCCTGGCCGAGCTGGAGGCGCGAGGCTTCACGGTGGCCCACGACAGCTGGGCCAACTACGGCGGGACCGCGTTGTCGATGGTCAGCTCGCTGAGCCTCGACTACCTGGACTCGGCCGAGCTGCAGGCCTCGAACCCATCCACATACGGGCCGATTCACGCCGCACTCCGCGGCCACCTGGCCGTTCCTTCCACGCTGAAAGGGCTGGGCTACGAGTACGTCCACATCGGCAACTGGTGGGAACCGGGCACGCGCAACGTGGATGCCGATCGGGTCTTGCTCTTCCGACAGGAGTCCGAGTTCGCCATCGCGCTGTTCGAGACGACCGCCCTGACCGTGCTCAATCCCGTCGGGACCCAGAGCGACGACCCAGAAGTGCTGGAGCAGCCGAATGCCAACCGCGCACACACCCTGTTCGAGTTCGAGCAGGTGGCGTCCTCGGCCGCATTCGAGGGACCGACGTACGTGTTCGCCCACTTCCTCGTCCCCCACCCGCCGTACGTCTTCAACGCCGACGGCTCGCAGTCCGCCCCCGAGGAGGTGGCGGAGCGCGGAGCAAGGGCTTCCTACATAGAGCAGCTGCGCTGGACCAACCAGCGCCTGCTCGAACTGCTCGACCAGCTCCTGGCAGGGCCGCCGGATGTGGATCCAGTCATCATCCTGCAGGCCGACGAGGGCCCCTATCCGCCGCGCTACGAGGCCAACCAGGACGGCTTTCAGTGGTCGCAAGCCCGGGCCGAGGAGGTCCAGGAGAAGTTCGGGATCCTCAACGCGTATTACCTGCCCGGCGCGGATCCGGCGTTGCTCGGCGTCCACGACAGGATCAGCCCGGTGAACGCATTCCGAGTCGTGCTCAACGCCTATTTCGACGCGGAGCTTCCTCTGCTCCCTGACCAGACCTACCTTTCCCCTGATAAGAGCCGCCTGTACGAGTTCATCCTGTACCTGCGCCCTGACTAGCGACGCGGGTGCGAACGAACAGGATTCCATCCCCACCCAGTGGCAAACCATCTCGGATGGCTGCCCAGATCTGTCGGGACGAGTTGGGGAACGATCGTTGCAGGAGTTCGCGAGCCGGCTCCAGGCGCTCGCGAGCTACCCGCGAGTCCGGCACCGCGATGACGAGTCGAATCGGGAGGCGTTCACGTTCGGCCAGGCTCTGTCGCTTTAGCTGAGCGGATCGCAGCTGAGCTTGAACATCAACGAGTGCGCGCTCGATCTCAATGTGGAGAACCTCATGGCGACCCGCCAGGACCATGTCCGCAGCACGCGGGTCACCGGGCGCGACGGGGGCCTCAAGAGTAACCGTCCAGCTGGGATGCGCAGCCGTGGAGATGGCCCGCGCAAGTGCGAGCTGCCCCGAGTCGCGGAGGCGAACGGTGGCCACAGGATAGAGGCGCCACCCGATCTCGTATCCACATGCGGCGGCGAGCCGGCAGCGCACTTCCAACGACGCCTGATGATCCCACGCTCCACTCGACTGACTGCGGTCTGGCCAAGGCCCGCTGCGCCCGCGAGCTGTTCCTGCGAAAGACCACTTGTGACGCGAGCGATGCGCAGCTCGGTTCCGAAGCGTGCAGCGAGGTGGCGGGACCTGGATCGAGCTGCAGCCCGAGGATGAGTGCTCAGGTTCTGCATGCGACGAGAATGGACGAGGCGGCGTACCGCACTTGTATCGGCCCGTTATCCGCTGGGAGGTTGGTAGAGCGCCGGAAGGCGGCGGAATGCCGGCGGAGGTGCTGCCGAGAGGCGTTCGGGCGTCGCAACAGTCCGACGGAGGGTGACAGAGCGCGTCGCGCGACATCCGAGCGCTGAAGTAGTCCCGCTGAGGTTAGCGACGGACCGCGGGGTCAGGCGGCGCTCGGGGTCAGGCGGCGCTCGGGGGGCGGTCGCGGACAGAGGAGATGAGGATGGCGCCGGCTACGTAGGACGCGGCCATGACCACGAAGGCCGGGGCGTAGCCGACCCCGGCCACGATGCTGCCGATCACGATGGCCCACAGCGCGCCAATCCCGAACGCCGCGGTGAAGTAGATCGAGAACGCCACGTCGCGCAACGGGCCCACGGCCCGATCGGCCATGAAGGCCTGCAGGACCGGTCCCTCGCTGAAGACTGCCGTCCCGAAGGGGAGCAACAGCGGGGCCAGGAACAGCAGGTTCCCGCCGGCCAGGACCACGGCCAGGATGCCCACCGCCGACAGGAGGTAGTACACGATCAGCGTCGGCCGCCGTCCGTATCGGTCCGACAGGATGCCGGCCAGCACGGGGCCCACCACCGCGCCCACCAGGAGCAGGGCGTACAGCCACAGGACCGTGGCATCGTCAATCCCCAGCGGGCCGCGAAAGTACAGCAGCAGGAATGGCGCCGCGATGTCCAGCCCTCGACCTCCGGCCGACACGACGGCGGCGCCCAGGATCCGCATCAGATCATCGCGGCCCAGGACGTCGCGCACCTGTCCAATCCAGGTCCCCGAGGCCCGTGCCTCGCGCCCGTAGGCCTGGTGGTCCTCGCGGATGAACCAGAGGACCAGCACTCCGACAAGCAGCGGCGGGAGCCCGAACAGCAGGAGCGTGGCATTCCACCCCACCGCGGCCAGCAGCGCTCCGCCAATGAACGGCACCAGCACGGTCCCCACGTTGCCGCCCGCGATGTGGGTGCTGATCGCGAACCCACGCCGGTCGGCGGGGTAGGCATCGGCCAGGATCCCGTTCCCGACCGGGTGCTGAGGACTGGCCCCGATCCGCGCTCCGCTGATGGCCGCCAGCAGCTGCCCGACGCTCGACGCCAGCCCCGCCAGGACCAGGCTGAGCCCGAAGACGATCTGGCCGACCCCGATCAGGACGGGGCGTGCCACGTACCGGGTCAGCAGCCCGTACGACAGCTGCATGCCACCGCCGACCGCGGTGGTGACTGCGATGAACAGGCCGATGGCCGCCTCGTTGAGCCCGAACTGGTCCATGACCGCGATGTACACCAGCGGCATCAGCGCCCCCTGCATATGGATCAGGGAGTGGGCGAGGGCCAGCAGGCCCAGGGTCAGGTTGGGACGTGTGGCGGGACTGCTCACTCGGCCGGCACGCCAAACGGCCTCTGGATGTCCGAGCGGAACACGCCCAGGCCCCAGGCGGCCAGGACCAGGAAGATGGACGCCAACACGGCGCCCAGGATGAATCCGGCCGGTGGGCCGAGCAGCTGGGCCACTCCGCCCGCGAAGAGCCCGCCCAGGGGTCCTGAACCGGCGAACACGGTGACGTACAGGGCCATCACCCGACCCCGCAGGGCGTCGGGGACGGAGCGCTGGACCGAGGCGTTGATGGTGTTGACCATGAGCATGGATGCCAGCCCCACCAGGGCCACCACCGGGTACGCGATGGCCGGCACGCGGACCAGCCCCAGGACGACCTCCGCGGCCAGGAACGCCACGCCGCCGCCCAGGATCAACCGCAGCCGAGGACGGCGGTCGCCCATGAAGGCCAGCACCAGCGAGCCACCCAGCGACCCGATGCCCATCACCGCAAACAGGGCCCCAAAGCCGGTGGCATCCAGCCCCAGCGTGAAGCGCGCGAAGAGCGGGAGCAGGACCTGGAAGTTCATGGCGAAGACGCTCATCCCGCCCAGCAGGACCAGCAGCCACAGCACGTTTGGGTTGCCGACCGCGTAGCGCACGCCCTCGGCCAGGCTGAACCGGATGCTGGGCCGCACCAGGGGAACCGGCACTCGGTGCAGGGTCGTCCCGTCCATCAGCAGCAGGCAACCCAGGACCGCGGTGTAGGTCAGGGTGTTGATCCCGAAGTTGAAGGCGAAGCCGAACACGGCCAGCGCGACGCCGGCAACCGCGGGGCCCACCACGCGCGCCAGGTTGAACGACGCGCTGTTCAGGGCGATGGCCTGCAGCAGGTCCTCACGCGGCACGACCTCGGCCACGAACGACTGGCGCACCGGCATGTCGAAGGCGCTGGTCACGCCCAGGATCAGGGCCAGGAGCTGGATGTGCCAGATCTCGACCACGCCACTGAACGTGAGCCCGAACAGGGTGGCGGCCTGGAGCATGGCAAGGACCTGGGTGACGAGCAGCAGGCCGCGCTTGTCGAACCGATCGGCCAGGACCCCGCCGATCGGGGCCAGGAACAGCGCCGGCGCGAACTGGAGGGCGATGACGGTTCCCACCTGGAAGGCCGATCCGCCCAGCTCCAGGACGAGCCACGGCTGTGACACGCTCTGCATCCAGGTCCCGACCAGGCTGACCACCTGGCCGGACCAGTAGAGCCGGAAGTTCGTATGCCGCAGCGCTCCGAAGCCGCGGCCCATGGGCTCAGGCGCCTCCGAACAGGATGTCGCGGATCACCGGCGTGGGCGGCGTGCCGTGGGCCAGCACCGACTC